>JAHEEB010000058.1:0-7712 GCA_024640925.1 Bacteroidota bacterium
CTTGGTCGTACAAATTTTTGACTTGGCTTTTATTAAAAGTATATCCAGAATATAAACCTAATTCTATATGATTCGATACAAATATTCCTATTGATGGATTAAATCCTATTTGTATTGTTTTAGAATTTGATTTCTCCTCCCCAACTGTAAGTCCATTATTAAGAATTTGCCAATTTAATGACGACGAACCATCAAACTTCAATGTGAGTTTTGCTGGTTGTGCATAAGCTATGCTTGCAATACATGAAATTAAAGATAGCGGTATGAGTTTTTTAAAAGATAGAATCATAATTTAGATTTAAATTTCAAATTATTAAGATAATTAAATTATTGCCATATTTATATGCTAATAAAAATTGCCTCTTTTTCTCATTTGGTGAAATCTGTAAAGTTTTTTGTCCTGAAGTTGCTTTTTATTTTTTTCCAATGTACAAACGTTTTCTTTTATCTGCAAACTTTATCGCAGCTTACATTCAGAAATACAATTTTGGAGAAACCGAAATTCACTATTATTGGTCTATGGGCGGGGATGGTAATAAACCACTCTACCAGGAAAATTGGCAACTAACCATTTCATCATCATTACGGCAACAATATACCGATGATAAAAAACATACCTGGAGAGTAGATTCCAGATATGTACAAAGGAATTATAACCTTTTAAAAACGCATCGTAACTCCTGTTCCTGAAGCACTCCATTGTAAATCAAATCCAAGCTTATAACTTGTTTTTTGAATATCCTTATTATATAAATCAAAAGATTCCCTGAGACTTTTTTTAGCCTTTATTGTAAAAGGAATGCTGACTCCAACACAAACAACAACAGCAATTATTAGTGGAGACGTCTTTGAATAATCGACCGATTCGTTTGCGATTTTGCTAAACCAACCTCATAGTGCCCTAGTAAGGCTTATTGAGGGGGTAATCAAAATGCATTTAGTTGTTTTAGAGTGAGCTACGAACCCATGCTTATATGGCACTAAAAGTAGCTTCTCACAAATTTGCCCCAACCCTGCTTGTTGCCGCTTGTTGCGGGGAGGGCTTCGCCCTTCGTGTCGGGCGGTTCATCAAACAATAGAGAATAGGAATACTTTTGAAAAGAAATTAATAAATGAGTAGACCCGTATTCAGATGTACATCGATGTACTTCGGGAGTGGTGCGAGAGATGTACTGGCGGACTAAGTCCGTCAGTACCTCAATTACCTGCCGTTATTTTTGTTATCCAATTTTGTTCAAATTTTTCTGCTAATGTCGTGTCATTAGGAAACGTTGTATACTTAAGTTGATAAGTCAACCCATTTTTGTTTCTTTGTTCCTTAAATTGCCCATTTGAGTCAAGCGAATAAAGCTCATAAATAAAGTCCATTGGCGTTGAACCCTGAGCATCGCCTTTAAAAGTTTTAGACACATAGTCTAATTTGTCGTCATTATGAAAATCAAACAAATCCAATTCGTTATCAGTATGAAATGTACCAAAAAAGTTTTTCGTTTTTGTTAATATATCGTAAATCAAAAAGTAATCAACACTACACCCTAATCCAGTACACGGTTGAAATGACATTCTAATACCGATAATTTCTCGATTATTATTAAAAAGTTTTATTACATCCCAATTATTAACAAAATCAACGCTATCATGATTATCCCATACTTTATTTAAAGTAGATTTATCTTTTAAAGAAAAAAAGTCATTATCAATCTTTATTTTGGTTTCATTTTCTGTATCAAACCATCTAATCGTATGGTTACCAAGTTGAATTTCGGATTTATTACCCTCAGTATTATTTAAAACAATTGAAGGCTTTAATTTAAAAGTCTCAAAATAGTTTTTCAATCTGTCATGAATGGTTACTATCTTTGTTGTCCTATCTGTTTTGTTATCAGTCCTATTGTGACATGAAATCAAAACAATCAAAACCAAAACAATCAAAATTATTCTTTTCATAGTTCAATGTGTGTGTCTTTTTATATTAGCAGCCAATTCCTTATAACCGCATAAAAACCACACCTATTTTCTTTATTTAGACAATTAGGAGCAGTTTTCCTTCCTTTTTTATCTATCAATTTTCAATTTTTAGTAAATAAAACCCTACCAATATACAACCTCCCCCATTATCTTCCAATACTTTCTAATATAAAACGCATCTTTTTTATTAACCATTTTGCTGAAAACCAATTGCATAAAGCAGTGAGAGAAGTGAGGTAAAAGAAATAAAATAAAAGTTTGACATTGCCGGAATGGGGTATATTTTGTAAGAGGAAGATCACGGGCAATATGAGTGCGAAAGTTTGGATCGTGTTCGTTTCAAAGATTGCTTTTTTAAAAGAGGTAGTAGGTTAAATAATCTATTGCCTCTTTTTTTGGCTCAACTATGCCTTACCATAGGTTTAACGAAGCCTTACTGGTACAGCTTACCGCACTGTAACACCTGAGCTTCACAAAGCTCGTTTCCTTACAGTGTGTCAGGTGTTCTTCAACCCGAACGGCAAATTTGGTCGCAAGGTTCTTTCATCCTTGTAGGTATTTATTTATATTTACACACGCCTCGTGGCGCACCATGGCACAAAGCCAAAGACTCACAAAGATCTTATTTTAAATAAATTAACCTTAGTGATACCTTTGTGTCTTAGGGTTTTCGCGGCTATTTATCGATTTTTTGGACAGTCTATATTTATAAAAACCATCGACAAGAAATAAGTGTCCCTTTAGGTACATACCATGGTGGCAGTTGGCAAAGTTGATAAAACTATAATATACCTAAAGACACATTCATTAATGGGAATTTTCTTTTATAAATATTTTGTGCCTAAAGGCACAGAAATCATTTCATTTGAAGGGTAAATGTTTCTTAAGCGAATAGAACAGTTTTATATAATTTTTTATGCTAGATATTTCTTATCCCTTTTATAATTCGGTTATTCGTATCGGGTATAATCAGTTAAACTAATTAATTTTTCTACAGTGGCGACATTTGATCTGCATCAAATCTGAAACGATCTTGAAAAAGGCACATAGCTTTTATCCTTATTTCAACAACAAGTTATTCACCAACAACAATATACATTATTAGTAATTCTTTAAAACAATCTTTTTTCCTGTCAATAATTCCTATCATTTTGCTAAATAGTTCTACCCGGTTTTTTGTTCAGATAGTACTTTTAGATATCAATTTTTCGATTAACCTAATTATTAACAAAAACTATTTTTATGAAAAAACTATTTTGGACATTATTCGTTGTCGCTGCAATTATGAGTTGCGAAAAAGAAGCTCTTGTTGAACCAGCTAAAACTGCAGCTCAACCAAGTTTTAAAACTACAACAACTGTAACAACTGAAAGTGCATTAAAAACTGCTGTTAAAAATGCAGTAGCCGGTGATGTTATTAAAATTAGTGGTACTATTTATTTAACTAGTCAATTACAATTATTGAACAGTGGTACATCAAGCTCAAAAATTACCATTACTGGTACATCTTCCAGTTCTCTTGGAGTTTTGGATTGTTCCAAAATATCATCAGGTTGGGGTGTAAAATGTAACGGGAGCTATTGGAACATCAAATACTTGGATTTCCGTTATGCTCCTGATTGCGGTCTCGTTTTTCAAACTGGCCATAACAACTATGTGTACTGGTGTAGATTTTACGGAAACGGTGATTCCGGATTTCAGATTTACAATAGTTCTTATAGTAACTCCGTTAATTATTGCTGGTCATGGGACAATTATGATGATGGGGACGGTGGTGAAAATGCCGATGGATTTGCATGTAAATTATCTGCTGGTTCAGGTAACACATATAACAATTGTGAAGCATCTCATAACTCAGATGACGGTTGGGACCTTTATGGACAACCATATACTGTAAAAATGAATTACTGTAATGCCATGTATAACGGTTACGGAACCAATGGTGATGGTAATGGTTTCAAATTAGGTAGCTCAGGACAAACTGTAGCTCACACTGTTTACTATTGCACATCTCACAACAATACAGGTTGTGGTTATGACGGTAATGGCAACACAGGTCACATAACAACTACTGGTAGTACAGGTTATAGCAACGGAAAATCTTTATGGTACAGAATATATTAAAATCATAGAAAACAGGATTATATCCTGAACTATTTGGTTTTGTAGTAAAAGCAGAAGGTTGGCAATTTTGCCAACCTTCCTTTTTATTGTTTAGCTCCTTTTGATAAAAGAAGTTTTATAATTTGTTTTTCACCTGAATTTCTTGCATTATCCAATGCAGTTCCACCATCATTATCCTTCAAATTAACATCTGCTCCATTTTCCAAGAGCATTTTAACCATGTTACTATTTCGGCTTCTGCAGGCTGCCATCAAGGGTAAATCAAATGATTTGTTTCTACCATTTACATCTGCACCCCTTTTAATTAATAAATCAGCAATTTTTATATATTCTTTATTTTTTTTACAATCGCCCAGATAAGCCATTAAAATTAATATTGTGTCATCCCCATTAACTTTGAAGTTAACATTTGCTTTATGGTCAACCAATAATTTAGCAATATTATAATGGCCATTTATCGATGCATACACCAAAGCTGTCAAACCTTCTTTGCTCACCAGTTCAACATCAGCATTGTTTTCAAGCAGAAGTTCTACTATTTTATCAAAACCATGTGTAGCAGAATACATTAATGGAGTAACACTATCGATATTTATTGTATTTACTATTGCTTTATTCTTAATAAGAATTTTTGCTATATCAGTATACCCTTTAAACGAAACTACTGATAATGCTGTCTCTCCATATTTATTTCTTGCATTTACATCTGCATGGCTCTCAATAAGCAAACGAACTATTTTCTTTCTCCCTAAATCAGTTGCAAGAATTAATGGTGTAGATGAATTCTCATCTCTGATTTCAATGTTTGTACCATTTTTTAATAAGTATTTTACACTTCTTGTATCATTATTTTTTATTGCGTTTACCAGGTCGGTATCATAAGACCCTCCACAATTAAAAACAAGCAAAGAAATGACAGAAATTTTAAAAAATGTAAGAATTTTGTTTTTACATGTAAGTGCTCTTTTTTTTAGGTAAAACCTGTTGAAAATGTAAGTAGGTATCATAAATTATGGATTTTTATGACAAATTTACCATATTCTATCATTCTTTTGAAGCTAGAATAAATGCTTTTATATTATCTGTGGAAACAGCTGGAGGCATACCTCCTGCGCTGGATAATATAATATGAGAATGATCATCAACATTATTCATCAGGCTTTTTACAGCATTGGAAACATCTGTTGTACTACCTGCTGCAAGAACATCGCGAGGAGGTATATTTCCAAGTATTGTTATTCTGTTTTGTGTTATCGATTTGAGATCTGATAAAGAAAGATGGGTTCCAGGATTATAAAGATTAATTCCCAGTTTTGGATAGTATTTTAAAGACATGGTACAATCAGCATCGTTATGGAAAAATTTAACTTTTACATTGGCGCTGTATAGCTCTTTCAGGTATGGATAAGCAAATTCCAGAAATTCCTCTTCACCAACAAATCCGACAATATCATCAAGCATTAACATTCCATCGATAGAAGAAATGGTTTTGCGTTGTAAATCGTGCCACTGTTTCAGAAATTCAGTAATGAGCTTTAATAATTTATGAACTCTATCCGGATCCATCATCATTGCCGTGAGAAGTTCTGTTGTACCCATCAGAAACGAAGCAACATTTAATGGGCCTCTGGATACCGAAAATCTAATCTTGTGTCCGGCAGCCTCAATTGCCGGTTGCGCCCGAACAAGACGATTGAGCATAAATGGCAATAATCCATCGGTTTCTGAATTTGGAAGTGTTAGTTTATCAATATCTTCGGTAGAATGTATTATTTTATCTGCAAAAGGAAATTCCTCTTTCCAGAAAATACATTTTGCCCCAAATGCCGAAGGTTCAGTGCACATTCCATATTCGCTCCAAAAACCAGGTAAAAACATGATATCAGGAAAAGTTTCTATAGCTTTCAGGTTGGCTTTAAGCCATAATTCATCGTTCGAAAAATAGTCGAGCAAGCTAATACCATACCATTTTGGCAGCCAGGGACAGTCTATAATAAATCCAACTGGCAGGGGATTTTTAATCCCTCCATTAATAACATCTAGAAGGGTATTCCATTGTTTATCTGTCATAATAAATACGTTTCAGTTTTTATCTTCAAAATTAGTTCTAAAAAACCTGGAAATTATTGTTGATGGGTTGATTTGATCGGCAAAAATAATTTATATTTAACAAAAAGCAATCGGTTGCATAAAATAAATTTCAATTAGATTTGTAATCTGTATGAATGAATACTATTTTCGTTGTCATTTAGACTTTATGAGATTGACCTTATGAAAAAGATAGCAGAATCATTAAAGCAAAAGAGGGTACTTGTATCTGACGGGGCTTGGGGCACGTTTTTACAGGAGAAAGGGTTAAAACCCGGTGAATGTCCGGAATTATGGAACATAGATCGTCCAAAGGATGTGTATGATATTGCGAAAAGCTACATCGATGCAGGTGCCGATATGATTGAAACGAATAGTTTTGGAGCGAATGCTTTCAAATTATCATACTTTAGCCTGGCAAGCAGAGTTAAGGAGATAAACAAGGCAGCAGCCCAAATCTCAAGAAAAGCGGCAGGAAAAAACAATATTGTAATTGGTTCCATAGGTCCTACAGGTAAAATTCTTATGATGGGCGATGTTACTGAAGAAGAACTTTATGATGCATTTAAAGAGCAAGCAATGGCTCTCGAAGAGGGTGGTGCCGATGCTCTGGTTATTGAAACCATGTCTGATATAGACGAGGCCAGATGTGCAATCAAAGCTTGTAAAGAAAATACTTCCTGCGAAGTTATCTGCACCATGACTTTTGAGAAATCCGATGAATATGTATTTCATACAATGATGGGTGTTACACCATCACAAATGGTTAATGAATTAGTCCTTGCAGGAGTTGATATTATCGGAGCCAACTGCGGAAATGGATTTAAAAACATGGTTGGTATAACCAGCGAAATAAGGATAGTGAATAAAAATATACCTATACTTATACATGCCAATGCGGGTGCTCCTATGTATAAAGATGGAAAAACATACTTTCCTGAAACACCCGATCAGATGGCTGGTTTAGTGGAAACACTTATCAATGCCGGAGCTAATATTATTGGCGGATGTTGCGGAACAACTCCCGAGCATATCAGAAAAATAGCAGAAATTATAAAAAAGGAAAAATAATAAGTATTTCCCATTTTCATTCTTAATTCTCGAATATTAATTCATAGTTAAATGTTAAGTTATTTGTCAGAAACAATAAACATTCCGGATATATCAGTTATTCCTGTTGATGAGAATAATATATACAGGGCTTTAGGAATGCAAATAACAGATTCTGATGAGCATTTAGAAATGCTTATTGCCAGGTATATCGATAAAAGCAAAAAGCTGTGTTCTCCCTGCTTAAATTATTCCGTATTTGACGAACCAACATTCAATAGATTAAAGGGTGAACTCTATTTAAAAGGATTGACCTTTTGTTTAGGAAAAGAAGTTGCATCTTTTCTTTCTAAGAGTTCGCAACTAGTAATATTCACTGTAACATGCGGTAGCGACATTGAGCAATTTTCAAAATCATTAATGAAAGAGGGCCATATGCTTGAAGGATTGATCGTGGATATAATTGGTTCGGAACTGGCTGA
>JAHEEB010000058.1:7722-11016 GCA_024640925.1 Bacteroidota bacterium
GCCGGTGTCCGATCAGCAAAATCTTTTTAAACTCATACAGAACAATAATTGTGGAATTGAACTAACACCCTCATCCCTTATGATACCACTAAAATCAGTTAGTGGTATGATTGGAATCGGGGAAAACGTAAAAAAAATGGCTTATAAGTGTCAGCTTTGTTCCGATGAAAAATGTATCATGAGAAAGAAATAATTAACTTGCCTGGTAGATAGATGTTTTATATTTTAATCTGAAATCCAATGAAAATCTTTCTATATAAAGCTATAAAAAAAACAATTGTATCCATTTTGTTGGTTGGATTGTTTTTTTCATTACACGCCCAACAAGATATTACCATCACATATATTGCCAATGAAGGATTTTTAATCACTTCCGATACGAATAAAATACTGATTGACGGGATTTTCAGCGAAGGAAGCGGAACCTTTTACACTCCTCCTGCTGAAGAATTAATAAAGGAAAGAAATGCAACTTCTCCTTTTGATAATATTGATATAGTTTGTGTGAGCCATGTTAATGCAGATCATGTTGATCCTGCCTATCTGGTGGAACATCTGACGAATAATATGAGCGGTAATCTGATAGCGCCATTGCAGGTTGTTGATGAGCTTGCTGTTATTGATGGATATAGTTCCATTGAAAACCGTATTAAATCTATTAGTTGGGGAAACCAATCGCGTTTTGATACGACCAAAAATGGGATACAGGTTAAATCGTTTCGTTTTTCTCATGCTAATAATAAGCTTACCACACATAATCTAGGTTACCTTATAAAAGTAAATGGGTTCACAATCTTTCACACAGGTGATTCCGATCCGGCAATACCCGACACATTTCAACTATACAACCTTGCCAAAGACAGCATAGATATTGCTTTTATTCATAGAGGTTTTTTCGATTCCGGCACCAACAGTGCAGGTGTTCAGATTATTAATTATTTAAAACCAAAGGCAATAATTATTATGCATATAAAAATTGGTGATTTCGACGAATACAGAGAAAAAGTAGATGAAATTGAGGGTATACCAACAGTCTATTTTATGGAAGAACAGATGAGTGATTTGGATTTTATTAAAGATAAAGGAGAATTCTATGTTGATAGTGATACAAACCTTACAAGTTTAACCCAGGATGAAAACACCATTTTTATTGTTGCCCCCAATCCTACGGATGGATATATTAAGGTTAAGATAAATAGAAATTATTCAGAAACGAATAAAATAAATCTCATCAATTCGGATGGAAAATGTTTATTGTCAAGATACTTTCAAAACGAAACGAGCATTGACCTATCCGGATTTTCAAAAGGTATTTATTTTATTAAAATAGATGGAATCAAGTATACCCTTTGTAAAAAAATCTGTTTTAACTAGTTTTTTACTTTTATTTATACCGTTAGTCTCAGTTCATTCTGATTTAATGGAATAAACCAAGAAAATATTGATTTGTTGTTCATTTGGTTGTAATTTGTTTTAGCGAAACCGTACAACATTCTCTTTTTAAATATTCCAGTTCTAACAGTCATTCTATTTTTACCACAAAAACTCCAATGCACTAAACATAATAATTAATATAATCCTTTTTGTGAATTTTGGTGCCCTTGGTTTTGGTGTCAATAATTTTTATATCGGTTAGTTGTGATTTTTTAATAATAAAGAATGGGATTAAAAGATAATCCCATTTTTAGTATTCATCTTCATTAAAGAAGAAATCATCCTTACTGGGATAATCAGGCCAAATGTCCTCGATACTTTCATAAATCTCGCCTTCGTCTTCGATCTCCTGCAAGTTCTCGATCACTTCGAGTGGCGCCCCTGACCGGATAGCGAAGTCGATAAGCTCATCCTTACTGGCTGGCCATGGTGCATCCTCTAATTTAGACGCTAATTCAAGAGTCCAATACATAACTTTGAAATATTAAAATACATTCTTAAAATTGCTGCAAATATAAAAATTTAAATTACTTATCCAATGCTGGTTTCCAAATTATCTCACCGCTTTGAAAATCAAGGCTTAACGTACGGGATAAGATAAAAAGATAATCGGAAAGCCTGTTCAGGTATGATAAAACACCATCTGAAATGTCATAATCGTCCATCAATGAGAGAACTGAACGTTCTGCTCGTCGACAAACAGTACGTGCAATATGGCAAAAAGATACAACCGGATGTCCTCCTGGTATTAAAAATGATTTTAAAACGGGTAATTGAGCATTCAATTCGTCAATCTCTTTTTCTAACAGTACGATACTTTCTCCTTTTAGTTGTGGTAATTTTTCTTCACATCCATCACAATCGGCTGCTAATAGTGATGAAATAGCCATCAAATCTTTTTGTATTGACAATAAAAAAAATTTATGTCTGTCTTTAATTTCATAGTCTCGTAAATAACCTATATATGCATTCAATTCATCGGTTGTACCATATGCTTCAATCCTGGGATGGTTTTTAGGTACTCTTTTACCTCCTATCAGGGAGGTCATACCTTTATCACCTGTTTTAGTATAGATTTTCATAGTTTGGCTTCATTCGTATTGTAAGCAAAAAGTTTTCACGCTTCAAATTTCAGGTTTACTTTTTAAAAATGCCAAAATTAACATCTTCTTCTAAACATTTCACTAAAAAAACCAGTGGATTTTATTTGGGCGATTAATTTTGCATCTCTTACTTTAATAAAGATAGAAACATATTAAAAACATACTATATGCAGTTACCTGTTGCACCAAAGAAACCTAAAGAATTAACTATTCACGGACATACACGCATAGATAATTATTACTGGTTAAACCAGCGTGGTTCGAAAGAAGTTGAGGATTACCTTAATAGTGAGAAATCGTATACAGATTATGTAATGGCCGACACTAAAGAGTTACAGGAAATATTGTTTGCCGAAATTACCGGTCGGATAAAACAGACGGATATGTCGGTGCCATATAAAGAAAATGGATATTTTTACTATACACGCTATAACGAAGGCGAAGAATATCCAATCTTTTGCCGAAAAAAGGAAAATCTCGAAGCTACAGAAGAAATTGTGCTTGATGTAAATATTCTGGCTAAGGGACATACTTATTATCAAACTTCAGGCTATTCAGTCAGTCCGGATAACACAATGATTGCATATGGTGAAGATACTATCGGACAGAGAATATATACTCTGCATTTTAAAAACCTGCTAACAGGTGAAATTCTTGACGAAATTATTGAAAACACAACTGGTGGTGCTACATGGGCAAGCGATAACATGACTGTCTTTTATACAACAAAGGAAGAACAAACTCTCCGGCCCGATAA
>JAHEEB010000059.1 GCA_024640925.1 Bacteroidota bacterium
CCAGTGACGAAAGTGGTACTCTTGCAGATATACAATACTTTTCCAATGGCGTGCCCCTTCGGACTTATGTTGAAGGGTATGAAGATTATGACGAAAGTTCTGTTGGTTGGTACGATAATTCATACATTCAAACCGATTATTATTATAAAGGAGAAGTTTTCAGAATCATCAGGCAGCAAAATGGAGTTACTGTAATTACGGATAATTGAAACTTCATTCTCTTCTCTAATGTGTAATATAGGTTTAGATATCAATTGTATGGTATTTCTTATAATATGCAGGGGTCACGTTCATAATATTTTTAAACACCCTTGAAAAATGGTGTCTGTCTACAAAACCACAGTTTAGAGCAATCATCTCAATGCTGTCTGTTGAATGATGCATATAGCTGCAGGCATGTTCCACCCGGCGTTTGCGAATATATTCCTGTACAGACAGTTGAATATTTTCGTGAAACAGCCTGGCAAATGAGTTTCGTGCCATATGGGCTCTGTTTGCCAGTTCTTCATTCGTTAATTTTAACGAAAGGTTCTTCTCAATATAGTTCAATACAATAAGTATCCGCTGATCAAAATTTCGCCGGTTCCAGTTATTTGGTATAATAGAACCGGTAAGCTTTAAAATAAGTGTGTGAATGGCTATTGTTGTTGAAAGATCGATTGTCAGGTTATCCCGGATAATGTTCGATTTGATTGTGTTTGTAAGTTGCTCAAGCTGATCATTGCTTTCGAAGATATATATTCCCGGTTTTATATTATCTGCAACCAACCCAAGGTTAAAATGAATAAACAAATGATCGGCTTTATTTTGTTTGTCCATGCCATCAAGCTCGGTTAAATGAACAATCCTTTTGCCAACAATGCTCTCTTTTTGAGGTTTTCTGGTGTTTCCTTTCAAACTTGCGGCAAAAGGTGTATTGGGCGGAATAATAATATACTTATCTGCCGTTAAAACCTGAACCGTTTCATTATAAGCCACTGTAGCATGTCCCACGGTATTGTAATATATACGCCAGAATGGGAAAGCCATATTCATACATTCCCACTCTTCTAAAATCCAATAACGACAACAATGTACACGAATACTCAAATCGGTGAATACCTGTCTGCTTTCGGAGGGGTCAATCTTTTTCTTTTCAAGCTGCGAATCGTTCATGAATGAATGTTTATTCTGTACACAAATATGTTGAAATTATATAAATGATTGGTTCAATATTCGAATAGATTTGTAGGTAACACAAAAAAAATGTTTACTCTTTACTTAAATTAATATATCTTAAACCGTGAATTTTTTCATTAACCCATTTATTACCTAATTACTTTAAGTATGCAAACATCAAATTCCAATCTGATACCAAAAGGTCAGATGCTTCCTTTTGTGCTGGTTACAGCCCTTTTTATGTTTTGGGGTATTCCTAATAACCTGAATGATATTCTTATCAAGCAATTCATGAAATCGTTTGAAATTAACAGATTTCAGGCTGGGCTTGTACAATCGGCCTTTTATATGGGATATTTTATACTTGCCATTCCGGCAGGGCTTATTATGCGGAAATTTTCTTATAAGACTGGTTTATTGATCGGTTTATTCTTATATGGTACCGGAGCAATATTATTCTGGCCTGCTGCCATAGTCGGGAAATATGGATTTTTTCTTGTGGCTTTATTTGTAATTGCATCGGGCTTGTCATTCCTGGAAACCGGTGCCAATCCTTTTATTGCAAGGTTGGGCAGTTCGGATAGTTCAGCCCAGCGTCTTAATTTTTCCCAGGCTTTTAATCCGGTTGGTGCTGTGTTAGGTGCATTAATCGGAACTGTTTTTATTCTATCTGGAATTGAACATAGCGATGAAAAAATTGCTGCTATGAAAGCAGCTGGTGAGTATGAGTCATATCTGAGAAGTGAAACCTTACGTGTAGTTACACCCTATATAGTCCTGGGTTGTATTGTATTTGTATGGGCTATTTTTATTCTTTTTACTCGTTTTCCTGAGAGTATTAAAGCTCCTGAGGAGGAAGAAAAACAAAATGGTAAAATTCGTGATTTGTTTAAATATCCACACTTCCTTAAAGGAGTATTTGCTCAGTTTTGTTATGTCGGTGCCCAGGTTGGTACATGGAGTTACTATATACAATATATTCAGGATTATACCAATTCAGGAGAAAAGTTTGCTGGCAAGATGCTCATAGGAACTCTTATTGCGCTTGGAGCTGGCAGGTTCATTTCTACCTATCTTATGAGGTATTTCAAGCCTGATAAGCTGATGGGGGTATATAGTTTTATAAATTTCTTACTGGTGCTTATTTGCGTCTTCTTCCCTGGCTGGGTTGGTGTGGTAACCATTTTCATGACCAGCTTTTTTATGTCTCTTATGTTCCCCACAATTTTTGCCCTTGGAATCAGGGGACTTGGTGAAAATACCAAGATTGGGGGTTCATTAATGGTAATGGGTATTATCGGAGGCGCTGTATTCACTCCAATAATGGGTGTAATAAGCATGAAAACCCATAGTATGGCAGCGGCCATGACTGTTCCTATGTTATGCTACCTGGTAATAGGTTGGTATTCTCTTAAAGGATCGGCCTATTCCGGTGATTTAAACGATTCCGGGGTGGCATCACCAACCATTTCTCATTAGAAAGGGTGATAAAAAATATGATACAGCTGAATTCATTGGTAGAGAAAGAAATCTCAAAAATTTCGGAGATTGCCGGATATCTTTGGGATCGGGGTTGGAGCGAGCGAAATGCAGGCAATATTTCTTTCGATCTAACCAATATAATTGAAATACAAGATTCTGTTCTTCCGGAATTCACATACCAGTCTATGAAATTGCCCCTGGAAATAGCAGGTTCAGTTATTTTCATTACGGGTAAAGGGGAGCGCCTGCGCGATCTTGTTCATTCTCCTGAGAAATCAGCCTGTATTCTGGTTGTAGATAAAGAAGCGAACGGATATTATATTGTCTGGGGTGGTTCGAAGTCTGACTTCAGGCCAACCAGTGAGTTTGCTTCTCATATTGCCATCCACTTATATAATCGTTATTCCGATAACCAGCACAGATGTGTAGTTCACACCCACCCCATTGAGCTAATTGCCATAAGTCACCATCCATTATTGGGCCACAATGAGGAATCGCTTAACAAAGCTCTGTGGAGCATGCTTCCCGAAATCAGGCTATATGTTCCCAGAGGCGTTTGCCTGGCTTCTTTTGAATTGCCCGGGAGCAAAGCTTTGGCAAACCTTACCATAAAAGGGTTGAAAACCAGGGATGTTGTTCTTTGGAGCAAGCATGGGGCGCTTGCCACTGGCAAAGATGCCATAGAAGCTTTCGATTTTATTGATGTGGCAAATAAAGGAGCAACGATATACCTTAAATGCTTACAATCCGGGTTTATTCCCGAAGGAATGAGTGATCAGCAAATGAAGGATTTGGAAACCTTGTTTTGAATAGCATGAAAAATTATTTGGCAATTGATATTGGTGCGGAAAGTGGCAGGCTCATTCTTGGGTCTGTCTCAAACGAAACGCTTGAGATGAAAGAAATTCATCGCTTTCAGAATGGGATGCTTTGTATTCAGGGGCACTATTATTGGAACATTGGCCAGATTTATAAAGAAATATTGACAGGTTTCGAGAAATGTGTTCAAGGAATTATTCCGGAATCAGTTGGCATTGATACCTGGGGTGTAGATTATGGATTGCTTACCAGCGATGGTACCCTGCTGGGTATGCCTTACACTTATCGCGATCCACGCACTGAGCATGCAATCGAAGAATTAACTTCGTTATTACCCGCAAGTGAGTTATATAAATTAACAGGAACCCAATTGGCTCCTTACAATACCATTTTCCAGCTTTTTGCCGCAAAAAAATCCCATCCTGAATTATTGCTTTCTGCATCCGATCTTCTTTTTATGCCCGATTTGATTACCTGGTTCCTTACAGGAGAGAAAAAAACAGAACGCAGTTTTGCCAGTACATCTCAGCTGTATAACCCCAACAAAAAACAGTGGGAAGAAAAGCTCTTTCAACTGCTAGGTATATCAAAAAATCTGATGCAGGAAGTTTCAGAACCTGAAACGATAATCGGGTATCTGAGCGATGATATTTGCAAACAGACCGGATTGAGGAAAATCCCCATTGTTGCTGTAGCTACACACGATACAAATTCTGCCGTTACTGCCATACCTGCCAAAGGCAATAACTGGGCTTTTATAAGCACAGGTACATGGTCGTTAATGGGGTTCGAAAGCAAATCTCCTGTCATTAACGATCAGTCTTTCCAGATGAATTTCACAAACGAGGGTGGTATAAGGGGCAGCTATCATATACTCAAAAACATTATGGGGTTCTGGCCATTGCAGGAATGCCGCCGTAGCTGGAAAAACGAGAATTATTCCTACAGCCAGCTTGTTGATATTGCCCGGGAAGCACAACCTTTTGAGATGTTTATTGACATTGATTATCCGGGGTTTTTAAATCCAACCGATATGCCACTTGCAATAAACGAATACCTTAAAAAGACAAAACAGAATCTGCCTAAGAGTCATGGACAATATGTAAGGGTAATTCTCGAATCTCTGGTAATGAAATATCGTCAGACTCTTGAACAGATAGAGATTCTGAAAGGCAGCAGTGTAGAAGAATTGTACATTACTGGAGGAGGAATTCAGAACGAATTACTCTGCCAGTTTACTGCTGATGCTATTGGCCGCCCCATATACACAGGACTTGCAGAAGGTACAGCAGCTGGCAATTTATTAACACAGGCTCTTGCTTTGGGTCAGTTTGCAACAATTGATCAAATAAGGGATGTAATCAGAAATTCATGCAACTCAAAAACCTTTCAACCCATAAATCATGCGGACTGGAACAAAGCCTATCAACAATATAACTATACAACAAAAAAATAAGATCAACGGAACCCATACATAATTGTAATATCAATTATGTGGGGACATTCTATCATTCCTTAATTAAAAATTTTATTATGACAAATACGAAACGTTTAAAAGGACAGCTTCCTAAAATAGGAATAAGACCAACTATCGATGGCAGAATGGGTGGTGTGCGCGAATCGCTGGAAAATCAAACCATGCAGATGGCCAAAAATGCTGCTGAATTAATTAGTAAGAACCTTCGTCATGCCGATGGTAGTGCAGTTGAGTGTGTAATTGCCGATTCTACTATAGGTCGTGTTGCTGAAGCTGCAGCTTGCGCCGATAAGTTTGAACGTGAAGGTGTTCAGGTGACAATTACAGTAACACCTTGCTGGTGCTATGGTAGCGAGACTATCGATATGAACCCTCACACAATAAAGGCTATATGGGGTTTCAATGGCACTGAACGTCCGGGTGCAGTTTACCTGGCTGCAGCTCTTGCCGGTCATAATCAGAAAGGATTGCCAGCATTCAGCATTTATGGTCGCAATGTTCAGGACTCTGCTGATACTACTATTCCCGATGATGTAAAAGAAAAATTACTCCGCTTTGCAAAGGCAGGATTGGCTGTTGCTACAATGCGAGGCAAATCGTATCTTTCAATAGGCTCGGTATCCATGGGTATAGCAGGCTCGATTGTTGATGCCGATTTTTTTCAGAATTATCTGGGTATGCGCAACGAATATGCCGACATGAGTGAAATAATCCGTCGTGTTAACGAAGGTATTTACGATAAGACTGAATTTGCAAAAGCCATGGAGTGGACTAAGAAATATTGCAAAGAAGGCGCCGATTTAAATCCCGAATCCACAAAGAAAACAAGACAAAAGATGGATGAAATATGGGAGTATGTGGTTAAAATGACAATTATTATTCGCGATATGATGATTGGTAATCCAAAACTCAAAGAACTGGGTTTTGGCGAAGAATCGCTGGGCCATAACGCAATATTATCGGGGTTTCAGGGCCAACGACAGTGGACCGATCATATGCCAAATGGCGATTTTGCAGAAGCAATTCTCAATTCTTCGTTTGACTGGAATGGTATCAGACAGGCTTTTGTGGTAGCTACCGAAAATGATTCTTTAAACGGTGTGGCTATGCTGTTTGGTCATTTATTGACAGGAACACCACAGGTATTTGCCGATGTACGCACATACTGGAGTCCGGAAGCAATTCAGCGCGTTTCCGGCTGGAAACCCGAAGGTCTGGCTTCTGGCGGATTAATTCATTTAATTAATTCCGGTTCTGCTTCGCTCGATGGTTGCGGACAGATGCAAGTGAATGGAAAACCCGTTATGAAACCCTATTGGGAAATATCACAGGACGAAGCAAACAAATGTCTTGCTGCCACAACATGGTATCCTGCAAATGCCGGATATTTCAGAGGTGGTGGTTATTCATCAAAATTTATTACTGTGGGCGGAATGCCAGTTACTATGTGTCGTATAAACCTTATTAAAGGATTAGGACCCGTTTTACAAATTGCCGAAGGGTACAGTGTTGAAATACCAAAGAATGTTCATGATATTTTAGATAAACGTACGGATGAGACTTGGCCTACTACCTGGTTTGCTCCCCGAACAACAGGAGAAGGACCTTTTACCGATGTATATTCTGTTATGGCTAACTGGGGAGCTAATCACGGAGCCTTCAGTTATGGCCATATTGGTGCCGACCTGATTACTCTCGCTTCTATGTTGCGAATACCTGTGTGTATGCATAATGTTGAAACGAATCAGATATTCCGGCCGAGTGTATGGGGCGCTTTTGGTATGGACACTGAAGGACAGGATTACAGGGCATGCCAGACATATGGACCTTTGTATAAATAAATAAATCCAGCCAAACCAACCCAGGAAGCTTCGTAATTATCGAAGCTTTCTTTTTATATAGTGATCAGTGATCAGTGATCAGTGATCGGTGATCGTTGATTGTTGATCGGTGATCGGTGATAGTAATTATTATTCAAAAAATTTCCTACAAAGCACGATATGTTATATTTTTAGACGGTTGAAAAAGTTACTGAATATTATGGAGTTTATTCACCGTAGTTTCTCAAAAGTGGCCATATTGATTGTTATACTTGTCATATGCCATTTTAATTTATGGGCGCAGAAGAAAAGTCTGCGCTTTCAGCATTATACAATGGAGGAAGGCTTACCTCAAAATTTAGTCGACTGCATTCTTCAGGACAGTCGCGGCTATATGTGGTTCGGCACATGGGGAGGATTATGCCGGTTCGATGGATATACTTTTAAAAGTTACAGGCAACAAACAAAAGAATATTCAACTGTTTCCAACAATTTTATTTATGCGCTTGAAGAAGATAATAATGGAAATATCTGGGTGGGAACAAATTCCGGATTAAACATTTATAAATCTAATCTCGATTCATTTCAAGTTATCATCAGCACTAATCCTGACTTTAAAATTTTTAACGAGAAGGTTACAGCCATTACAAAAGATGAGCATGATAAAAAAAACATCTTATGGATTGGTTCTTCCTCAGGTTTAAGTCAGGTAAAAATTGATTCAGAAAGCAATATAACAGAGGTTCATACTTATTCATTCGGTAACAAACAGAACAATATTTCAGGAACAGCTATTAACCATCTGCTAATCGATAGTCATGATAACCTTTGGGTAAGCACAGATAATGGTATCTGTATTCTTAAGAAGGATGCGGTTGAATTCGTTTATTTAAAAAATAATCCGGCAGAATTTAACAGCCTTACCTTTAATGTTGTAAAATGCGTCTATGAAGATTCGAAAGGAATCATTTGGATAGCAACAGAATTCGGTTTAAGTAAATATTTTCCTTCTGAAAACAGATTTGTTAATTATATCCATTGGAATGATGTTAGCAGTTCATTGGTGCATAGCTATATAATGTCTGTTATTGAAGATACTTACGGAAACCTAATCATTGGTACTTTTGGCGGAATAAGTATATTGAAAAACGGAACGGATGGTATCTTTCTGAATTATACCGAAAGTCCATCTTCAGAATATGGACTGAATAACAATTTTGTTAATTGTTTATATAGAGATAAAAATAAAAACATATGGATAGGTACCGAACGAGGCGGGATAAACAGATACAATTGTGCAAAAACAGAATTTGAATACTTCGAAAGCGAAACAGGGATTTCTAATTCCCTTAGTAACAATTTAATAAATTCAATTTTAGAAGACGATGAGAATATTTGGATTGGCACTGCCGGAGGAGGTTTAAACCGATACAATAAAAAATCGGGGAATTTTAAAGTATATAAATACAATCCAGCCAACCTTAAAAATAATTTAGACGATTTTATTTCTGTTATTCATCGTGATGCTCATAACAATCTCTGGATTGGCTCGTGGGGTTCCGGAATTTTTAAACTATCAAATGAGAATACACCTAATGAGCTTTTCATCAACTACAGGTCTTTGCCTGATGACAAGGGGCTCATTAACAATTTCATTTCATCCATTATTTCAGATAGCGTTGGCAACCTTTGGATTGGAACCTATGAGGGTGTTGATAAATATGATTATAAGACAAATGAATTTAAACGGTTTTTAAATGGGAAAATGGATCCCAGGTTGGTCAAGATTGGTTATCTGCTGCTTGACAAAAATCAGAATTTATGGATTGGAACGCGTCAGGGTTTATTTAAGATAATCTTTAAGAAAGGAAGTTCTGAATTTGAAATCAAAAGTTTTTTAAAAGATGAAAAAAGAGCTGGCAGTCTAAGTGATAATTATGTCACCTCCATCTTTCAGGATTCGAAAAATAATATCTGGGTTGGCACCTATGGGTTTGGTGTTAATAAACTTACTGATGAAAAGAATGGTGGTACATTTGAATGTTTTAGCATAGATAATGGGTTGCCCAACAATACCATTTATCGAATACTGGAAGACAACATCGGCAATATATGGTTTTCGACCGATTATGGCTTATCGGTATATAATACAAAAGAAAAGAGATTTAATAATTATTTCATTGCTGATGGCCTTCAAAATAACCAGTATTATTGGAATGCCGCATTCAAAAATAGTGATGGCAAACTTTATTTTGGTGGAATGAACGGAGTAAATACTTTTTCACCCGAATCATTAAATATTAAAGCCGAACATCAACAAGGTGTAGTATTAACCGATTTTAAAATTTATGGAAGATCGGTTAAACCATGTAAAAAATTCGATGGACGGGTAATTCTCAAACAATCGTTAACATCTGCTAAACAGATGGTCATTTCCTACAAATCAAAAGAAATTAGCTTTGAGTTCTCAGCATTGAATTTTGAACAACCTAATTCGATAAAATATGCTTATAAACTGGCCGGGTTCGATGAAAACTGGACAATAGTCGGTCCGGAAAGGCGATTTGCCGGATATACAAACCTAAAATATGGTAAATATGTATTTAGGGTTAAAGCTACGAATATCAATGGGGAATGGGGTTTACCGACGGATATAGAATTGGTTATAATTCCTCCCTTCTGGGCAACATGGTGGTTTAAAATGATTCTTATTCTGGTTTTATTGGCAGGAATTATTTCCTATAACAGAATTAAAGTCTATTCACTTGAAGAACAAAAACAAAAACTTGAGATACAAGTAACAGAAAGAACTTCGGAAATAGAAAAGCAAAAAGAAAAACTAAAATCTCAGAATGAACAAATTCATAAACAACGCGATAAGCTTTTCGAACTGAATAAAAAGGTAAAAACAGCAAATGAATATAAGCTGAAATTCTTCACAAATATATCACATGAGTTCAGAACACCCATCACCCTAATATTGGGACCTGTTGAAAGTTTGCTGGAAGATCCTGAAACTCCCGACAAAACAAAAAAGTCACTTTCGCTCATTAACAGAAATGCCAAGCGGTTGCTACATCTAATAAACCAATTGATGGATTTCAGAAAAATTGAACAGGGTAAAACTGCTTTAACCGTTTCATTAACGAATTGTTCTGAGTTTCTCTCAAATATTGTACAAGCATTTAGTCCTCTGGCCGAACAAAAAAATATCTCTCTCGAACTAAAATCAGATACCGTTGAAGGTGAAACCTGGTTTGATTTTCAAAAAATCGAGATTGTTTTATACAACTTACTTTCGAATGCATTTAAATACACACCTTCCGGAGGAAAAATAAGTATCAGCGCAGAAATAAAAGTTACTAAGCCGCAATTCATTACAATTGTGGTTTCTGATACCGGTTGCGGAATTCCAAACGATAAACTAAATAAGATTTTTATCCGTTTTTACCAGGTTGAATCTGATTCGTTAAAAGGTGGAAACTTTGGTACTGGCATAGGGCTTTCGTTAGCCAAAGAACTGGTGGAAGCCCATAAAGGGACGATACATGTTGATAGCCAGATTGGAGAAGGTTCAACTTTTATTGTTGAAGTACCTGTAAGACGTGAATGTTTTAACGATTCAGAAATAACAGAAAAGCAATACGAACCTGCAACCATCACCAAAAAAATTATAGGCCTGACCGAAGAACTATTGAAAACGAATGATGAAGCTACACCCCGCAAACAAGTTGAAATCATCTCTGAGAGAAATACGGTTCTTATTGTTGAAGATAATGCCGATTTAAGGACATTTATAGCTTCGAAACTAAATGAAAATTATAATATTTTAGAAGCCTCCGATGGATTACAAGGTTTTGAACTTGCATCGGAACATAACCCTGATGTTATCGTCAGCGATATTATGATGCCTGTAATGGATGGACTGGAACTCTGTAAGAAAGCTAAATCAAATTTACTTACCAGTCATATTCCAATAATTCTGCTCACAGCCAAAAGCGAGGTTGAAGATGAAATTGAAGGAATTGAAACCGGCGCAGACAATTATTTGGCAAAGCCATTTAATTTCGGACTTTTACAGGCTTATATCTCTAACCTGATAGAATCGAGGAAAAACCTGTACAAAACTTTTCTGCTTCAAAATAACACCGACACAAAAATTCTTGCTAAAACATCGACCGACGAAATATTCCTCGACAAAATTGTCAAAACCATTGAGGAGAATTTAGAAAACACCGAATTCAATGTTTCCGCATTAG
>JAHEEB010000550.1 GCA_024640925.1 Bacteroidota bacterium
AATTAGTTTATTATTATATACACGAACTTATTGACAGGTAACGGGGAGTTTGGTATATTGTTGGGATTATAACAACAAATGTCTGAACCGTAGATTATAACAGATTAAACAGATTACGCAGATTAAAACCAGCTGGTTGGTAAAATGTTTATACCTTTGAACTAAGACGTTTTCCTGACGAAAATTCATCTTTTTAGTATTATTGCTAACCTCAGAAAAAATTTTCAGTATATTGGGATTCTTAATAAACCAAAAAATTGTAATTAATCGATCTTTAACTATAATTTTTAAAAACATGAAAAAAAGATTTCAAAATCTAATTATTTGTTTTGCTATTTTATTACTTGGTGGATGTGCAGCACCTTATAAACAAATAAATCCGCAATCCTTAAATTATTCTGCTCATGATTTGGTTGATAATATAAGTATATCTTACCAGTATGATGTTTTATATTATAGAGCAAATAAAAAATATGCAAAAAAAGAACAAAAACGCGATTTAAAATTAATAGCTGTTAAAATCACTAATAATTCAGACACATCGATAACAATAGGGAAAGATGCCTTTTTTTATGGTGGTGACAATAAAATTGTACCGGTAGAACCTATAATTATTAAGAAAGAACTCGGACAATCTACCCCAATTTATTTGCTCTATGGACTTTTATCTTTTCTACAAATTTATCAATATGACAAGAATGGTAATGTTAGCTCTACTCCAATAGGTTTAGTTATCGGACCCCCTATTGCAATTGGCAATATGGCAATGGCAGGAAGTGCAAATAAAAAGTTTTATATGGAGTTGTTAGATTATAATACAAATCAAAGAATAATTCAAAGTGGTGAAACCTTCTATGGATTAGTTGGAATTAGGCATTTTAATTTTTCAGCTTTAACCCTAAGGAGAATATAATATAAAAACCCGAGCATGCGGCAAAGTAGATTGTGTAGTAACTATTCAATAAAGTTAGTATACAGTGATAAGTGATCACTTCGCGCTCCTCGCTATTGGAAGATTTCGGAGAGTTTGGTATATTGTGGGGGAAAGAATGAAAAGAAAAACGGATGGGAAGAAAGGAATGAAAACTGCAACTATATCTAATACTAAGGAAAATAGGTGTGGGGAAAGGGTTTGTAATTAGTCGTGTCCTATTTTACCAAAGAAAAAAATTATTGTAAAATGAAACTTATGATCTGTGATTTATGAAAAAATTAATTTTTATTTTTTTTATTATATCATTTTCAATATTATCCAAGGCTCAAGATTTTTATTTTATTAATAGAGCAACAGATTTTATGTGGTATGGTCTAAACAACCTTATTCAAATAGAAGATAATATAGAAAAATCTAATTTAATAATAAAAGCAAAGAATGGTAATATCAGCAATATCCTTGATAGTGCTTTTATGGTCAAACCAACTAATTATGGCTGGACAACTTTGAGTATCTATCAGATCCAAAAGAATGATACAATAAAAATTGCAGAGAAAATTTATAAAGTAAAACCTTTTCCACAAGCCACAGCAACGATTAATGGAGGAATTAATAATGATTCAATTTCAAAACAAGTATTGTGTTCACAATTTGGTATTCAGGTTTCGGTATATAATTATGATATTGATGTTAATTATGAGCCTGTTTCGTATGAAGTAATGATAATACAACAAGGGTATATTTTACATTCCGAAAAATATACTGGAAATAAATTTAATGATGAACTAAAAAATGTATTCCAAGTGCTTGAAAAAGGGGATAGGGTTTTCATTTATAATATAATTTCTAAAGATCAAAATGGGGAAAATCATAAAGAGGGACAAATAAACTTAATAATTAGATAAAAACAGGACACACACAATATATAGTCGGGGCGATGGATTTCGAAGGTAAAACACTTCTACAAAAAGCCTGTTTTGCCATGATAAGAATGGTTCTCAGAAAACTTACGGTTCTTGTTATTAAGCGTTATAGTCACTACTAAGAAAACGACAATGAAAAATATTTGGATTATTTTATTTATAATTTCGATTATTACAAACTGTGATTTAAAAATTGAAGCTCAAACTAATTAACTTCTTATAATTTTAAGTAAATCTAATTACAACAAACAAGCATTCATGAAGATTACGCAGATAAACAAAATGAGAGATTATAAGTATAAGGAAATTCTCGTAAAAACCCCAACCCCTTGTAAAGGCCTTGTAAAGGGGCAATAACAGATTTGTGTAAACATGGAGTTTTTGCTTAAATGGGTATTTAGATTTGGAAAAAAGTCAATTGAGAATTATCAAAATGATGTGAGCTTGTTTGATTGTATTCCAGAAAAGAATTACAATGAGTGGATTAGAATTGATCCATCCAAGTTGACAATAGAAATAAAATTAAAATAAGCTGGCGGTAACGGCATAAATTTAATTGGCGGGAGTGCAAAATTTAAAGGGTTTTACTTCTATTCAAAGGTGGTACACTTTAAATAGAAATACCCCAAGTAAACTTATACTCATTATAGCACACTAAAAAATGACAGCAGAGCAATTTAAGACATATTGGAATACGATTTATCCTGATTCTTATCCGATTGACTACGAACTCAAGACTATTTTTAACAATAGGTGGTTTAGGATTCATAGCCTGCCTGATTCAAAAAGATATGCCGAGAATGATAATGAATATAAAATCATTTTGAGTAGGCATAACAAATTGATTACTGATTTATTTCAATCAGATGATTTTTTTATTGTTATAGGATTTTATAACTACGATTTATCAAGCCCATTGACTATTGACTATTTTAACTTAGACGAATTCCAAAAGATTGAGACTTTAGTATTACATAAAATTCGACCTGACGAATATCAAAATGATGAAGTTTATTATGAGATTTATATGAAACATGATAAATGGGAATCCGACAAATTTAATGATTTGTTAACAAAGATTGCTGATGGTGAGATTAGAGCAATGTTTGTTAGCTCAACGAAAAACATAACAGTTGTTCCATATGATGGAGGCATGGATATAATATTGCCTAACACAAAGACTCGCGATGATTTTAAAATAAAATACAAGGATTGGCTATCATCAAGAGAAGACGGATTATAGAATGACAAAAAAAAGTACACGCTATTGGAAGATTTCGGAGAGTTTGGTATATTGTGGGGAAAGAATGAAAAGAAAAACGGATGGGAAGAAAGGAATGAAAACCGCATCTATATCTCTAAATAAGGAAAATAGGTGCAATAAAACTGTATCTATAAATAGTTTACAATAATTTTAAAATGAACGAGCATCTAATAAATATTCTACCTGATAAACAAATTGATGAGTTCCTTTCCATAGGAAGGAATAAATCAATTGATGTTTCGGAATACTTTATCAGAGCGGGAGAAGTTCCTTATAAAATCGCATTTGTTAGTTCCGGACTGTTTAGATATGTTTATATGAATGATAATGGTGATGAATTTACAAAAGCAATTATAACCGAGAATAATTTCATCAGTTCATATTCAGCAATGATATTGAGTAAACCGTCCTACTTTTCAATCGAAGCAATAAAAAATTCTCAAGTGTTGGAAATTAATTGGGCAGACTTTAAACATTTATTGGAAAATGATGCTTTCTGGGTAAAGTTCCTCTTGAAACTTGTTGAAAAAGGATATATTATAAAGGAAAAAAGAGAACGGGATTTATTATTACTTGACGCAGAAACGAGATACAAAAACTTTCTTAAAGAATTTCCCGGAATTGACCAACAAATCAAGCAACGCGTAATCGCTTCATATTTAGGAATTAAACCTGAGACATTAAGCCGAATCAGAAGAAAAATCATTTCTTGACTTAGATCAATGCAAATGGATAAACGGCAAGATAATTTTGTAGTATTGTTTAACTAAATAATTAAAATATGAGACTTAAAAACAATACAGTATTAATTACAGGGGGCAGTTCAGGAATCGGATTTCAATTAAGTAAGGTTTTAATTCAAAAAGGCAACACAGTCATTATTTGTGGTAAATCAAATGAAAAACTTTTGGCTGCAAAAAAGTCAGAGCCCCAACTTATTACATACCAATGCGACCTTTCTGACCATAAAGAATGTGAGGAATTTGCCAAATGGATTCAAGAAAAATATCCTGAATTAAATATCTTGATTAATAAT
>JAHEEB010000551.1 GCA_024640925.1 Bacteroidota bacterium
TTCCTTTTCGCCTGCTATGTATTTATATGATTTCCCAGTAAATTCAATTTTTGATTTATCCTCATGAAAATCATTTTCATAAATTTTTACAATCTTATATAAAGAACGATGTGCACTAAATTTAAAGGTTTTATCTATATATAGATTTTGAATGTTCTGTGGATTGAAAAACCGAATATTATCAAGGATAAATTTTATTAGTCTTGTTCCAACATATATTTTTTTTAGGCTATTATCTGCTCTATCAAACTGAACATCCCATTCCTCATCGCTTGAGAAATTTAATAACTTATCAATATGCCCTGAAACTTTTGAATTCAACCCTCTTAATTCATGCATTGACTGCGAAAACACCTGAACAGGAATAAACTTATTCAAGTTTAACAAATCGTATTCTTCATTAATACGTTCAATAATATAAGCTTTAGTAAATTTGTTTTGAGGATATTTTTTTTTGTTTGTATTCTTTATCGATGATTTTTCTCCAATAAAAATAAGACCAACATAACATATATAGTCTTTAATTATGAAATCAAAACCAAGTGGGTCAGTTCCAACTTGAGGTTCACAACAACCTTTTTTGTTATTTAAAACATTTCTGTAAAATTCAACTAAAGTCTTAATGTTCGAACCTTTGGTATATTCCTTAGGAGAATTACTTGATTGTTTGTATACTGATTTTGTTTATAACTATCTTTTTCAGAATGCCGTTGAAGAATCCGATTTGATTTTAAGTCGGTTTGAAAATATTTGTTCAGTGAAAAAATATATTAATTATTTAAAAAATCAGCGGGATTTATTAGTAAATGGTACAACTTCGCCGTCTTACATATTAAATGTCAAGGATAGGGTTCTAAATAATAACGAACTACAATCTTTACTGGATAAATTTAAGGGAAGTAAAGTCATTCTTGTTGTTTGGACGACTGATTATCTTCCCGATGAAATATGTTATTTTAACAAATTACAGGAAATTTTTAAGGAATATAATGTGGTTTTTGTATGTGTCAATTCCCCTAATGACAAAAACCTTTGGTTTTTTAATGTTATTAACTATAATTTGATTGGTAATCATTTTTTTAGTGCTTTTCCTGATAATTGTGATCTTCTTAGTAAGTTGCTATATAATGATCTCTGCGAAAATAAAAATAGAATGTCTATAGAGGGTAACTTTATTATAGATAAAAATGGAGAAGTGCTTAATTGTTTTCCCTTATTTTTAGATTTATTAGAAAATGAATCAAATTATTAATTCTTCTAACTATAAGCCCTGTTTTTAATCGAGATGACCGGTAATTGAGTGGCTACCGAAGCACCTCTCACACCACCCGGCGTACAGGCCTAGTACCGGGCAGTTCATTAAACAATAAGGAACAGTGTAGGGACGAATTTATAGGGAGCAACTTTTTGATAACATGTGAGCATGGGTTCATAACCTTTCTTAATAAGGCATTCCACAGTGATAGTAGTGTTCAGTAAAGGGCTCTGTGCAATAGTCCAGCCACCTAATCTACTCCTGCTACATCGGAAAGCATCGTAAGGTGTGACTCTAAAACGGATATGGTGGTTATGAGTTTGGGAAGGGTTTCTTTTAACTTTTGTATCCGTTCATTGAAAGTTAAGGGATAGTTTTACGGGTAATCTTTAAGTTTGGATTTGAGTTGTTGCTACCGGCTTTTCTCAACTATTAATTGGTATTTGCCTTTAGCACCTTTTTGATAGGCACACTAACTAAAAAGCCTGCAAATCATATAATTTGCAGGCTTATGATATGGGCTGAAGCCCATTTTGTCGGGGTACCAGGATTCGAACCTGGGACCCCCTGCTCCCAAAGCAGGTGCGCTAGCCGGGCTGCGCTACACCCCGTTTTATCTGCCTGTGCTTTCGCAAAGGCGGTTTCTCTATCAATAATTTTCCAGAGAGGACGCAAAGGTAAAAATTTTTATAATTCAAACAAGCACATTTAATTTTTTTTTATTTGTCCGTATTTAAAATATAAAACTCTCTACTAACTCTTTTTCCTTTTTAACTGTTCCTTACTCAAATTACCCAATTTACTATATATGAGACTATTATGACTTCTTAAGAGTTTTTGAGTATATCAAAAAAACCACAAAGAAGATTTGAGTGTGCCAGTAATTTTAAGGTGAGGTTGGTTTTAACTTATTTGGCTTAGATTTTTAGCTTAACTAAGATAACTAATACACTAATCATGAGAACATTTATTTTAATTGTTTGTACGGTTTTTCTGACTGAATTTCTTCAGGCTCAGATTACTATTACCGGCATTGTTAAAGATGTCGATAATAGTCCCCTGCCAGGAGCAAACGTCCTGGAGAAGGGTACTTCCAACGGAACCATAACCAATGCAGATGGAATATTTTCTATCCAGGTTAAAAGCCCTGAATCGATCCTTAGCATTACAATGGTAGGATATGTTGCTGAAGATTTAACAGTTGGACAACAAACTGTTTTGGATATATCGATGGTCCCCGACCTGGTAAACCTCGATGAAATTATGATAATTGGCTATGGTACACAAAAAAAGAGTGTGGTTACCGGAGCTATTGCTAAAGTTAATGCGGAACAATTATCAAAAACAAGGGATTCTCGTATAGAACAATCTTTACAAGGACGAACTGCCGGGGTAATTATAATGAATAACTCCGGACAACCTGGCGATAACCTCACTATACGCATCCGTGGAACAGGTACAAACAGCGATGCTGACCCTTTGTTTATTATTGACGGACTCCCAATGGAAAAAGAAGGGCTCGACTACCTGAATGCGGCCGATGTCGAATCGGTTGAAGTCCTGAAAGATGCTGCATCCTCTGCCATATATGGTACCAGGGGTGCTAATGGCGTTGTAATCATAACAACCAAACAGGGTAAGAAAAATGACAAATTCAGCGTTTCGTACGAAGCGTATTATGGCATTCAAAATCCATGGAGAAAGCTTGATGTGCTAAATTCACAGCAATACATGGACATAATGAATGAAGCCAAAGCAAACGATGGCGGAACTACTCCATTCTTCTCCGATGCTATGAGAGATACTATTTCATGGAGTACCGACTGGCAGGATGAAATGTACTATACCAATGCCCCAAAATCCAGTCATACTATATCGTTTACTGGTGGAAGTGAAAACTCTACTTATTCATCTTCTCTATCCTACTTTTCGCAGGATGGCATTGTTGCCAAAGGCAAATCGAACTTCGACAGGATGACTTATCGTTTAAATACCACACGCCAGTTTGGCCGTCTGTTAATGGGAAGCAACCTGAATTTTGTGAAAATAGATAAAAAAGGTATCGATGGGAACACACAATATGGTGTAGGTATAAACCAGGCTCTTAACATGCAACCAATTGTTCCTGTAACTTATGCCGATGGAACCTATGCAACACCGTCGGATTTCGGGGTTGGCCTTCAGGAAGTTACCAACCCTGTTGCCTTGCTGGAATACACAAATAAAAACACTGGTACCAATAAAGCATTAGGTAATGTATATGCTGTAATCGATATTGCAAAAGGACTGAAATTCCGCACTGATTATGGTACCGAATATTCATATGTACAAAACAGGGAATATGTACCAACATATTACATCGATTCGAACCACAGGAACGATAGCACCAACTATATGAACGAAGAGTTTCATAAATACCTCCGCTGGAACTGGGAAAATACCCTCACCTATTCTCTTTCTGTAGGTAAACACAATATGGTTGCCATGGCCGGTATGACCCGCTTTAAAGAAACCGACGAAGGGATGTGGGTGCAGAAACGCGATTTAATCTTCGATGATCTGGATCATTCGTATCTTGATAATGCACAAAATAACTCGGCCATTGCAAATGGAGGTTTTAACGAACATACCCTGGCTTCATTTTTTGGCCGGTTGAATTACAACTACGATGAGAAATATTTGTTTGAAGGTGTTTTAAGAAGAGACGGTTCGTCACGGTTCGGTTCCGATAACAGATATGGCTACTTCCCAGCATTTTCTGCAGGCTGGGTAATCTCTAAGGAAAACTTTTTCCCTCAGACAGAGCTAATCGATTTTGCGAAACTTCGCGGTAGCTGGGGACAGAATGGTAACGAAAACATTGCAAACTTTGCCTATACATCAACCATGTCGAGCAACCTGG
>JAHEEB010000552.1 GCA_024640925.1 Bacteroidota bacterium
TATAAGCACCTTTTTGGTTAAATCGTATTGTAAGCGATTGTTTTCCTGTGTAGTTATGATTTTCGGGCCCGGTAATTTCCCAAACAATATCAGCCGATTCCTTCTGATTTACAGGCATTACAAAGTCAAGAGAATAAGAATAGGATTTTCCTAATTTCGGATTAAATTCACCTCTTATATTTGAAATGGAATTATATTCAACTGAAAAAGCCCATTCATCATTTTCGCGGGTACTTTTCTTAAGGTATCCATTTGATATTTTAACATACGCTTCCACAACATGATTTCCTAAACTATATTTATTCTCTGCGAGGGTCGTTCCATTCGGAATTATTTCGTTAGTGTCTGTGTTTTCTTTAAAGTGCTTCCATTTAATATCTGCCGCTTCCTCCTGGGTAAAATCTGACCCATAAGAACCACTTGTAACCTGAAATGTTATAGCCTCATCGGGTCTGATAACTGATCGTTCCATACCTTTAACAGTTCCTTTTACTGCAGAAACAGTGCTCGTTTCCGAAACAACAACTATTTTTTTTAATTCGCTGTTATCCGAAAGCCGTATTAACAAAATTTCATACGCCGCTGTTTCTGTAATTTTCGATGTAGTAATTTCAGGAACAGCATCAAAGCTATCAACTTCATTGCCCTCTTTAAGCCTGATAATCCACTTTAAATCATTTAATTCAATTTGAATAGGTTCGATTAAAAAGTCTGCTTTTAATGTTACAGGAGATTTTTTTCTTACATAATAAGCTATTCCTTCTTTAGAACTTTTTCTTTCATTGGCACCAATTGCAGATATTCCAATAACTTCATTCTTTATCACATCCACATCAATGCTTGCACCTTTATCATTGTATGCTGTGCCATCTTCCTTAATAATTTTCTCTTTTCCCGAAGCTTCTATACGGTAGGTACCATATTCATTAAATTTCATTTTTAAGGTAGCACCATGATTATTAAATGTGTCGGTCAGTTTACCTCCAATAAAAACACTCCAGTCTATTTGTCTTTTTTCTTCTTCGGTGGGTGAACCAGGTGAAAAATAACTTGCCACTTCAAATGTAAGTTCATCATTTAAACGAACGTTGATTTTTCCCGGATTATTTGTTTCAGATTTAGTGGATCTGTTTTCCGTAGCAGGATCGGTTTTTGCTTGTATGCTTTTAACACTTACTGGCCTTAAGGGTTTTGGTGTTGTCAACTTTTTAATTTCCTGCATGTCAACCAAACAATTGGCTGCTGGTGCAACCACTGAGATTTTTTCGATATTGCCAGGAGTTACCTGAGGTACCTGGCCATTTTTTAAGATACTTACCTGCCCACCCACGGCACAGGTAGCCCTTGAGTTTTCGGAAAGTGCACTTACCTCAGAACCCTGTACTTTCAGCTTTACTGTCGAATGTTCCTGTGTCCATGTTAGATTAGCTGCACAGGGTGGTGGTGGATTAGAGCCGTTCTTGCAAATACCAAAATTCAGGTTGGCAATCTTATTGTCCTTCATGGTAGCAACCATCTTTTGTGCCCCCTGAGGGTCGTTTACATAATATTTTGCATTTGAGGTGACAATCAATTGTATTGGCGCTGTGCCAAAGGTACACTGACAAAGCGCCCCATTGCAAACCAGCATGCCTTCCTGAATTGTTTTATTGCTTTCGTCCTGCTGTTCTTGTTCGTTTGATTGGGAACTACCTGTATTTGCAGGAGCTGAAGCTGCATTTTCAGTTGGTGTTGAATTGTTCTGATTGTTGGTAGTATCAGCCCCGGGATTTGCCGGGGCAGATGGATTTTGCGAACCAAGGTTTTCCCCTGGATCTTCTGGAACATAAAATGAAAAGTCGCTCATAACGTGCTAATTTAAATTATTTTGTTTAAATATTTAACCACTTGAGTTGCATGAAAGCCTTCGGCTTTGTTTATTTTTAACCACAAAGGTCACAAAGTTTTACACAAAGGCTTTTTATTCGCTGTTTTTCATTATGGTTTCTGTATTTTAAGCTTATTTTAGTGGTTAACCGTTCTCTGTTACTTTTAAAATATTCTCAATTTTTAAATCATCTGCTGTTATTGATATGGATGATTTATGCGAATGTATTCGTCCAGTTGCTTCAGATAAAATGGTTTTTGATTCTACTTCTCCCCGGAGGCTGTTATAGTTCAACAAGTTAAGCCTTGTTCGTGCGTTAACAGCCTTTATGAATTGTTCCTTATCAACTGACTCTGTCTGAAGTTCTCCCAATTCGGCTATTTCAACCTGTTCTTCTGCCAGATCGATCCATTTTTTTTCTGTAGCATATGTCAATTCGATACCTGGAACCAGGTTACCGGAAATAAATGTATCGTTTGTTTTCTGTACGATGCCATAGTTGCAATAGATGCCACTGAAAAAGTTCGAAAGAAAAGAATCCCTCTTCAGCGCGAATAAAAGTTTATCGGGTGTCTCCAACGATTTCTCAAGAATAGCCAGAAAACCTTCTACAGCCTCACCCGGGTATTTCTCAGAGGTAGAATCTTTTATCCTTTCCCAACGATTGGTAATTTCTTCAAAATTAACTACGGAAGTAATCCGCCCTTTGGGATTTAGCCGAATTTCCAAAGTATTTATGGCTTCTGCCGTTTCGAGAGTTATTTCATCAATTATGGTATCAGGCTTTTTATTGTTAAGTACCTGACTTCTCTTTTCAACCCGTATAACCGGGGTTTGATCCATATATCCCATAACCTGCATCCGGCAATGGTATTGGAGAGTACTGTTTTGTGTTTCTTTTCCTTTCTGAAATGAAAGATCAACAGAAACTTTATAGTTTACCGGTTCTTCTCCCCATGCAAATTTAAGGATGCTGAGATATGATTTACTGTCGTCTCTCATGCTTAAAACAATCTTACTTTTTCGCCACTCTGCAAATCAACCGTTTTGTTTGATGCTAATTCAAGTGGATCTTTGGTACTGTCGATTCGAACCTTTTCTGCATTATGCTCAATGTTTTTAGCTAACACCTGGGAATTTTCTTCGGCTTGTGCAGTCATGTTTTTAGCTGCCACTGTATAATCCTCTCCTGCATATACACTCAGGTTATCGCGGGCGCCAATGCTTATATTCTCGCTGGCACTTATATCAATATTTTTCCCGGATATGCTGATGTTCTCAGGTGCGCTTATTTGTAAACTGCCACTTACCGTGTCGAGTTGAATGAGGTTGCCTTTACTGTCTTTAATAACAATGCTTTCATTTCCATACTTGTCGTTAAACTCAATGGTATGCCCGCTCCTTGTTCTTATCGCTTTAAGGTCGTTGTTTTCCGAACGCCAGTCGTCCGGTTTGGAGTTTGCATGATACAGGGTACCCTGTACATATGGTTTTTCGGCATTGCCACCTTCAAAACCCACCATAACTTCTTCGTCGGTTTCCGGCACAAAATAAATGCCCTTGTTTGGCCCTCCGTATGGCATAGCTATTCTTAACCAGGGGGTGTCGCTATATTTCTGCCAGCTGAAACGTACCTTAACACGTCCGAGTCCTTCGGGGTCGTTATTGTCAGTTACTATTGCCGATTGGCTCTCGCAGAAAGGCACAAGCAACGGGTTGGTCATAGGTGGTACTTCAGCATCGGAGGGTATTGCCGTAAAGCTGTTTTGGTATTGGCCGCCAGATGACCACGAGTGTGTTATCGATGTAACTATATATTCTCCCTGTTTGGCTTTACCACGCCCGGTTAGGTTGTTTATGCCTACAACAGCTCCTGCATACAAGGCAGGGTATATGCTTACACCCGAAAAAGTTACTTTTCGTGCTGCCTCAGCCTGAATGGATAATCGCATTACCTCATCCATCTGGCTACCAATGGCCAACTCATCGTCGAATTGATGAAGCATGGAAACCGGTTTCCCCAGGAAAGTTTTTGCCGATTTATCCATGGCAAATGAGGCCATTCCTTTCATGGTTGTCTTTTGTCCCGACATGTTCTGAACCTGTGTGCTATCTTCTTTATAGATACGCGAAGAGACCGATTGCACAAGTGGTGAAACTGACAGTCCGATATCGAAACTTAACAAATCCGTTCCGTAGAGCAATTCCAGTGTGGGTTGTTTTTTGTTTCCGAAAACAACAGATTGCCCATCGAAATAGAACCACTCTCCATACCTGCAAGCCAGTCG
>JAHEEB010000553.1 GCA_024640925.1 Bacteroidota bacterium
AGTGCCATAAAACAAATGGAGATTGCGATGCAATTGCCCATAAGTTTAAAAGGAGCACTGATGCCCGATGCACATAATGGGTATGGTTTGCCAATAGGAGGAGTGCTGGCAACAAGAAATGCGGTAATTCCTTATGGCGTGGGGCTTGACATTGGTTGCCGTATGTCACTGGCCATTTGTGACCTTCGTCCTGAGTATTTAAAAAGATATGATTACCAGGTTAAAAAAGCGTTGAAGGAATACACTCATTTTGGTATAAGTGGGTGTCTCGGATTTGACCAGGAGCACGAGGTTCTTGACAGACCAGAGTTTCTCGAAACAGATTTGTTACAGAAACTACACTTAAAAGCCGCAAGACAATTGGGCAGCTCCGGAACAGGCAATCATTTCGTTGAATTTGGTGTAGTGGAAATGCATGAAGGGAACAATTTCAATCTTTCTGCAGGAAATTATGTTGGAATACTTTCACATTCCGGTTCACGAGGATTTGGTGCTTCAATTGCTCAGCATTATACACAATTGGCAATTGAAACCTGTAAGTTGCCTAAGTTTGCACAGCATCTGGCCTGGTTCGATTTGAACTCAGAGCCTGGTCAGGAATACTGGCGGGCTATGAATCTTGCTGGTGACTATGCTAAGGCCTGTCATGAGCGTATACGGATTAATCTTTCAAAAGCTTTGGGAATTGAAGTGATGATGACTATTGAAAACCATCACAATTTTGCCTGGAGCGAAACTTCGAGAGAGGGTGAAAATTTAATAGTCCACCGTAAAGGTGCAACTCCTGCTGCGAAAGGTGAACCCGGAATTATACCAGGCAATATGATTGATCCCGGTTATATCGTAACCGGAAAGGGCGAAGAAACCTCATTGTGTTCTGCATCGCATGGTGCCGGACGAAAAATGTCAAGGAAGAAAGCCCGCGAAAGCATTACTAACAGTAGCCTTAAAAAGATGTTGCAAGGCAAAGGGATTGAACTTATTGGCGGAAGTCCGGAAGAATCGCCTCTTGCATACAAGGATATTGTCGAAGTGATGAACCATCAGAAGATGCTGGTAAACACAGAAGGGATGTTTTACCCGAAAATAGTACGAATGCATAAAGAGTAAACAAATGGATAAAGAGATAATAATTCAGATAACATCGGGTAGGGGACCAGCAGAATGCTGCTGGGTAGTTTCACAGACACTAAAGACAATACTTGATGAAGCTGTAAAAACGAAAATTTCAGCAGAAGTTATCGAACGGAATGTTGGAAACGAACCGGGAACTTTGGTTTCGGCACTTATAAAAATGAATGGTAAGGGAGCTGAAAAATTTGTCAGCTCCTGGATTGGCACAGTTCAGTGGATTGGTCAAAGTCCTTACAGGAAATTCCATAAACGAAAAAACTGGTTTATTGGAATCAACCGGATTGATAGGAACAACATGGTTCAATGGAATGATAAAGAAATAATATATCAAACTCTCCGGTCATCAGGACCAGGTGGTCAACACGTGAATAAAACCGAATCAGCTGTGAGAGCTATTCACGTGCCATCCGGAATACAGGTTACAGCAAGTGACAGTCGCTCACAATTACAGAATAAAAAGCTTGCAATTGAGCGATTGCACAATAAAATTAAACAATGGCAAATTGCTGAAATTTTGAAAAAGGAGCAGACTGAATGGCAACAGCATAATACTCTCAAACGAGGCAATCCGGTTAGGGTTTTCAGTGGGAGAGAATTTGCAGCGGTTGTCTTGAATCTGATTTGTTTTATAGTTCTAATAGTTTAAAAGAAAACAAATGTTTCAAAAAGAAAAATATAATTACATCCTTCAAAAGAAGGAAATTATAAGGAAAATAGCTTTACAGTTAAAGGAGCTATTTTATAAAAAGTAATCATCTGTTAATAATAAAAAGCTATGTAATACTTGTACTTTAAACCGGACCAGAGTTTTTCGTGAGGTTTAACCTGGAAAATTAGCATGAACTCCTTTTCGGTTAACTCATAGGAAACATTTTTTGTTAATCATTAATTTTACAATTATGGAAATAATAGGACGCTATAATACAGCAAAAATATATACCGAAAATATTGATACAGAAGCTATATCGCAGATCTATCAGATGTTAAACATTCCGGCATTTGCCGATACTCAAATACGTATAATGCCCGATGTACATTGTGGAAATGGTTCTGTTGTCGGTTTTACAATGACCATGAACGAATTCATTTGTCCAAAAGTGGTAGGTGTTGATATCGGTTGTGGTATTAATGCCTATCAGCTTGGAAAAATAGATTGCTCAGTTCCTGATTTTGATGTCTTCTTAAGGGAAAATATTCCCTCAGGACGCGAAGTCAACTCAAACCGCCGCGATAAGTACTTCGAACTTACTCCTGAACTTTCGACATTAATTCAGAAAGTGGGTTTAAAAGATTACGACAGGATAATAAAGAGCATTGGCACGCTGGGAGGAGGCAATCATTTTATTGAACTGGCAGTGGACGATGAAAAAAACTTTTGGCTGATCATTCACAGCGGAAGCAGGTATCTTGGTTTGCTGGTGTGTGAATTTCACCAGCAGCGGGCAAAAGCATACCTGAAGAAGAAATATCAGGGAGCCGGAGCCTATCATAATCGCGAGTTCATGCCTGTTAACGATGAAGGTGTTGAATATATTGAGGATATGAAAATTGCCCAGCAATATGCTTCGACCAATCGCAGAATTATGGCACAAGTACTTATAGAAGAATTCTTTTTGAAGAAATTCAATACGTGTGAATGTATAGAAAGTGTACACAATTACATCGATTTTACTGATAAGGTTATAAGGAAAGGAGCTATTTCAGCGACTAAAGACAGATTGGTGATTATCCCCATGAACATGCGCGATGGCAGCATTCTCGCAAGAGGCAAAGGGAATGCTGATTGGAATAACTCTGCCCCACATGGAGCCGGAAGATTGCTGAGCCGCGGTGAAGCCAAAGAAGTTGTTACTATGGCTGAATATATCGATTCAATGAAAGGTATTTATAGTACCTGTATTAACGAACATACAATCGACGAGTCGCCCATGGCATATAAGCCTATGGACGATATTGTTCCAAAGATTCTGGACACAGTGGAGGTTATTGCAATGCTGAAACCGGTGTATAATTACAAAGCAGGGAGCTAATTCCCTGCTTTTTGCATGAATAAACCAAAGCAGGTGAAAAAAAGCCTGAAAGGTTTAAATGTGATTCCTTTTATTTATCTAAAGGTGCTAATTTTGTTGCTTATTAATTAATCATAAATTTGTTGACTTTGTACATTGAATAAAATTTATGCAACAAAAAGGAGCTCCATTTGAATTGGGTACAAAAAATGTGTGGCGTTTGCTTTTGCAATATGCTATTCCAGCGGTAATTGCAATGACAGCCTCATCGCTTTATAATATTATCGACAGTATTTTTATTGGCCAGGGTGTAGGAGCTTTGGCTATATCCGGGTTAGCAATTACCTTCCCGTTGATGAACCTTTCTGCAGCTTTTGGTTCTATGGTTGGAATCGGAGCTTCCACTCTTATGTCGTTGCGCTTAGGACAAAAAGACTATTCCAGTGCAAACCTAATTTTGGGAAATGTGTTTTCGTTGAACATAATTTTTGGTCTGGCTTACACCGTATTAGTACTTATTTTTCTTGATCCGATTCTTTATTTTTTTGGAGCCAGCAAAGGGACTATTCCATATGCTCATGAATATATGGTGGTTATTTTGCTTGGTAATGTTATAACACACATGTATCTTGGGTTAAATGCCATGTTACGGGTAACAGGTAACCCTCAAAAGTCGATGTATTCCACTATCTTTTCCGTTGTTATTAATGTAATTTTAGCTCCGCTATTTATATATAAATTTGGCTGGGGAATAAAAGGGGCAGCGCTTGCTACAGTTATTGCTCAAACATCAATGTTGATTTGGCAAATAAAACTTTTCAGCAACAAAGAAAGTTTTATTCATCTTAAAAGAGGAATATTCAGGTTAAAACGCAAGATTATTATAGATTCTTTATCAATAGGAATAGCTCCTTTTCTGATGAATGCTGTGGCTTGTGTTATTGTTATTATAATCAATAAAGGACTTATAAAATATGGAAGCGATTTGCATGTTGGAGCTTACGGAATT
>JAHEEB010000060.1 GCA_024640925.1 Bacteroidota bacterium
TAAGATAGTTTATGAAACATTAAAACAGATTTATCTACGTTTGAAAATGAATGATAAATATGAATTAATGAAACAAAAAATTGCGAATACTCAATAAATAATTGAGGGGAGCATAAAATATGTTCCCCTTATTATTTACATATATTACTTAACATAATATAAATTATACGACATATATTAATTGTTTTTTTAATGCAATTCTGAGCCTGGTTTAACATATAGTTTTTGAATTCTTTAGTCGCTAATAAGAATATGTAAAACTTTCAATGCACGAATAAGTTACCTAAGAATTGTATGAATGTTTCGTTTGTCCAAGACAAATTTACGAATAACCAGGTAAAGCCAAGGGTTGAAATTACCAGATTCATTTCATACATTCTCCACTCATTTAATAAATTAAATATCAATTGCTTAAACAGTTTTTTTAAATTAACAGTTTAAAAATCGAAAATTACTTTAAGCTTCCAACTCATGATGAATATTTTTATACTGAACATTTAATTATGTTAAGTAAGAAAGGGAACTATAAAACTTCGATAAGTTCGGATTGAGAAAAATTGTCAGCACAGAAATTAACAATATATAGTCCTGTTTTAATAGAATAATCTGAGGTATTAATTTCCCATTTATGAAAACCGGCTGTTTGGTAACTTGAGAAAGATGCAATTATTTCTCCCAAAGTATTATAGACTTTAATTGTTACATCTGAAGAAACAGGTAATTCGTAATTCAGGTTAATTACAGATGTAGCAGGATTTGGAAATAATTTCAAAGTATATTGGTAATTTTCTGCGGTTTTATTTAAGTCTGATATATTTTCCTGAAAGTAAAACCAGTTTAGTCTGCAAGCACTTGAGTTTCCAGTTTTAAATATAAGGTATACATCTCTTACTCCGGTTATTCCATTTACCTGGCACGATTCTGTTATATATGTATTCACATCGCCGGTAGAGCTTATCGTCAATGTTCCTGCAAGTGCACCATTCAGACTATCAAGCATAATTTGAATGCTTGAACCATTTAAACTGGTTGCCAATCTGGCATTAAACTGCAATGCCTTTGTGCTAAAGTTTAAATTTTTAAATACTATATAGCTATTATTTGCCAGCGAATCAATACTTTGTCCTCCTTCAGAACAAGAAACTAATTCAATCGGCTGAGATTTGTTTTCAAAGTGTTCGGCTTCTGTTAATATAAACGGATTTTGGCGATACGTTTCTTCAATTATAGCGCCAGCAACATATATCTGACTATCTATACGAATATCATCAGACGAACTTCCAATCATTAAATCTATTTTTCCGCTTTCAACCAGATAAGCTTTTGATTTGATATCATAGTACGAAAGATCGCTGTGTTTCAATTTAAAACTTACAGTTTTTGTTTCTCCCGATTGCAGGTTAATTCGTTTAAATCCTTTAAGCTCTTTTACAGGTCTGATAATTGCAGAAGAATCAACATGTACAAAAAGTTGTATAACTTCATCTCCAGCCAATTTACCCGTGTTTTTTACAGACAGATTTATTGTAACCGAGTCATATGGATTTAAAGAGGTTGAGTTAAGATTTAGATTTCCGTATTCAAAAGTTGTATAACTTAATCCATAACCAAAAGAATATAGCGGAGTACCCTTAAAATACATATAGGTACGGTTATTTTTAATATCATAATCGTTTATGGGAGGTAATTCTGAGGCGGATTTATACCATGTTGTGCTTAATCTGCCTGCTGGATTATAATTACCAAAAAGAACATTTGCTATAGCTGTACCTTGTGACTGGCCGTTGTACCATGCCGAGATAATTCCTGGAACACTATCCTGAACCCAGTTTATAGAAAGTGAAAATCCTGTCACCAATACAACTATAGTTTTAGGATTTGCCTTATAAACAGCGCGTATAAGCTTCTCCTGTGAACCAGGAAGATCCAATGAGGCACGGTCAGTTCCTTCGTCTGCTACATTCAAATCTGTACCACAAACTACAATAGCAATATCGGATGATTTTGCATAATTCACTGCCAAATCGAGTTCTGTTTGATTTATGGCTCCGCTTATAGAACATCCATAGGCATAGTTTACGGTTTTATTAATCATCATGGATTTAATGCCTTGCAAGGGGCTCACCGATACTGCAGGAGTTCCACTGTACCCTCCAAGCTGCACAGTGTTTGCGTTAGGACCAATTACAGCAACGGATTGAATGGAATCAATGTTCAGAGGCAGAATTGATTGTTCGTTTTTCAAAAGAACGATAGCTTCGTTAGCAGCCTTAAGGGAAAGATCCCTGAATTCAGAACAATCGAGCCGGGAACTTGGTATGGTGGAATATGGGACAGTTGATTGGTCATCAAACTCACCAAGAAAAAATCTGGCTTTAAAAATTCTTTTTAGCGCTGTATCTATATCTTCTTCATTCAATATGCCACTTGTTATTGATGATTCAGAATAATTTGAGTAAGTAGTGCCACAATTTAAATCTGTGCCATTTTTTAAAGAAATTGCGGTTGCCTGTGACGGATTTGAAACATAATGGTGAGCACTACTGATATTGTTAATTGCACCACAATCAGAAACCACATATCCTACAAAAGCCCATTCATTTCTGAGAATGTTGGTCAATAATGTACGATTAGCAGGGCAAGGAACTCCATCTATAGCATTATAAGCACTCATTACCGAAAAAACCTTAGCTTCTTTGACACATGACTTAAAAACAGGAAGGTAATATTCTCTAAGGCTTCGTTCATCTGCATTTGATGATGCATAATAGCGATCAGCTTCTACGTTATTACAAGCAAAATGCTTAACTGTGGCCACAGTCTTCAGATATTTTTTATCGTTGCCCTGCATTCCTTTAACGAAACTTAAAGCTATTTGAGTAGCAAGGTATACATCTTCGCCGTAATTCTCCTCTGCCCTGCCCCACCTCGGATCCCTGGCCATGTTGATAGTTGGGCTCCAATATGTTAATCCTTTTCCATTTAAATTATGTTTTACTCTTGCTTCATCAGAAATTGCTGATGCAACATTGTAGACTAATTCAGGATCCCAGGTTGAAGAAAGTGCAATTGCCTGAGGAAATGAAGTTGCTAATCCTGAACGGGCTATACCATGCAGAGCTTCACTCCAGTATTCATATGAAGATATACCCAATCTTGAAACAGCAGGTGCACTATTTCCCAATTGAGATATTTTTTCAGATAAAGTCATTCTTGAGATCAGATCATTTACTCTCACATCAAAAGAAAGCGCAGCATTCTGATAAGGTAATATCGTTTGTGCCATAGATGATTGAGCTGTTAAAAACACAAAATATACCTTAATCAGATTATTTAAAAAACGAATATTTTTTTTCATAATATAACTTGCTTTAATTAAGTTAATTAATTAAAAGAAGAGATGTTTATGTTTAAATAAAATAAGTATATAATTACTATGAAATCTTTTCAAGAATTTTCTCATTTGCAGGGAATAATAAATAAAAAGTAGTACCCTCATTAAGTTTGCTGTTAACCGAGATAGATCCATGATTTTGTTTAACAAATTCATGTACTAAAGAAAGACCTAGTCCTGTACCTTTCTCTCCCAAGGTGCCCCAAGTACTTTTCATTTCACGAAGCTCGAATAACCAGGGAATCTTATCTTCAGGTATCCCTACTCCATTATCAGCAAAGCATATTTCTGCATATCCATCGGATGTTAAAGAGCTTGAGACAGTTAGGGTGCCTTCAGGTTTTGTAAACTTAATCGAATTGCTAATTAAATTTCTAAATATCAACGAAATACAATTTTTGTCAGCATCAATTACCAGGTTGTCAGCTAAATGAAGCCTTATATTTATTTTTTTAGTGAGAGCAACATAAGAAAACAACCTGACTACATCGTGGATTAAGCTTTTGGTATCGATAGCCTCGGGGTTAAAACTCATTTTTCCCTGTTGGCTTTGTGCCCAGTTAAGCAAATTATCTAATAATCCGGTTAGTGTGAAAACAGTGTTATCGACAAAATCTAATGCCTTTACCATAAGTTCGGTATTATCTGTTTCAATACTCTCCTTAATAAGTGTGGAAATTCCGCTAAGGGCACTGATAGGACTTTTTAAATCGTGCGATATGATGGAGAAAAATTTATCCTTTATACGATTAAGGCCTTCCAGTTCTGAGCTTTGAATCTCCAGTTGTTTCCTACGTTCATCTAACTTAAGCGACAAATGCCTGGTTCTTAAAAGGTTTGAATGATAAATATGAATAAACCAGGAAGCAAGAATAATGATGAGTAACAACCCGACAATAATAATTAATTGAATTGTTTTATTTTTCTGAAGAATGTCAACTTCCTTCTGTTTATTCGAAACCTCAAATTCCGTGCGTAAATCAGCCATTTTTTGAGTTGTTTCGATGTTTCTTATACTATCGCAATAGGCGATAAACATCGATTTATAAAAAAAAGCACTATCGAAATTATGTTTTATGGCATATAATTCAGAAAGATGGTCAGTGGCATCTCTTTTTAGTTCTTTAATGTTATATTTATTTGCCATATGAAAGGCTATAAATGCATAATCCACAGCTTTTTGAATTTCTCCTTTTTGCTGAAGAACATAGGAATATTCTAACATAAAATCAGCAATGGCAAAATCATCTCCATAAATTTTAAGTATATCTATTGCCTTAAGCAAGTGTTTTTCAGCCTTATCATATTCATTTTTCTTCGAATAAACCAAGCCTGAATTTCCTATACAATAGGCAAAACCCTCCGTTTGTTTAAGTTTTTTATAAATAACAGCGGTGGAAGAAAAAATAGTTAACGCTGAATCATATTGTCCAATTCTGTAATATTCATAGCCCAAATTATGCATTGCCGATGCCAACCTTACAGAATCTTTCTCTTTGCGGAAAATATCAATTGCCTGGTTTATGTAATATTTAGTATTTGAATGATTTTGTTGACTGATATAAGCTTCAGATATATACGAATACACGGTTGCCAGGCCTATGTTATTCTTGTCTGATTTATATAATTCGGCAGCTTGCATAAAATTCTCCAGTGCCAGCACAGCTTTACCTGATTGAAGGAATCCAACTCCCCGTGAAACAAGCGGACGAGCTTGACTAATTTCTAACTCTTCTGCCAGAAGAATTGCCTGATCACTAAATTTAACAATGATATCAGCATCAGCAGAATTTTCAGCAATCTGACAACAAAGTTCATATTTTTCGATATCGTTCTTAAAAAGATTGTGGTTCAATCTGAACAATAAACTGTCGGTTAGCGGTTGATTTACAGCTAAAACGATATTGTTTCCAACGAAAAAGAAAAGAATGATGAATGAATGAATGCGATAAAGCATTTTATTTATTGAGGGGGTTTTATACGAATTACCGGATCAACAGATAGTTTAGTTCCATCAGTCAGAACATAATCAATACCATAAGCTTCTTCACCTTCAACATCACTTCCAAGTTTAATTCTCATGTTTTTGCTTAATATGGCTTTTGAAGGATCAACACAAAAAACATTTCTCTTTCCGGTTTTAGAATAAATTTTAGCAATACTTTTAATGCCACTGCAACAATCTAAAGCCCAAATGATCTTAGTACCCTGGGAGACTTCTGTTATCAGATCGTCGATTCCGCAATTACGGTTAGAATCAAAAAGCGAGAGTCTTTTTTTTCCATCCTGTTCAATGGATCGTAGGTAAATAGTTACACATTCCATATTAATTTGAGTTAAGTTTAGAATAGACAAGGATTGAATGTTTTACGAAAATAAACAATCAAAGTGTGGTTAAAAAATAAAGCTGGTTATTTTTATTGATATCCGAGAAAAAAGCTTCATTTTCCGAAAAAAACTCATGAGGGTGAATTCAGGCTAAACATTTATCTTAGCATAATAAACCTAAATTCTTCTTCTATTGATTGTTTTGGAATAAACTAAAACTATCTGCCATGCTTTCTAAATTTCCAATTATTACCTTAAAATATTCGACCATAAATTTGTATAAATATTATATCTCATTGCTATTCATTATATTAATCCAAATTATCTTTCAGAAGAGTGTTCAGGCTCAAAAAAACGATCTGTCAGAAATGAATAAGTTACTTTATGAATCAAAAACGGATTCTTCGCGGATAAATATAATGATTAAAATCTCGAACTATTACTTCTCTAGAAATGTCGATTCCTCTCTTGTTTATGCTAAAAAAGCCTATAATCTATCGAAAAACAATAAGAATTACAAGTTACCCGAAGCAGCAAAATCTATTGGAAATTCATATAGTCTGGAGGGTGATTTTGACAAGGCGATTGAATATGAAATTGAAGCCTATAATGTGGCAAAGAAACAAAATGTCGAGAAACTTTATGCGCCAATACTTTGCGATATCGGATCGGATTATTTGATGTTAAATGATAATGAAATGGCTATGAAATACTTGAATGAAGCGCTCAAAGTATGTGTCGATTACAGAGGCTATGTTGTTACATTGGCTAATATTGCTCAGGTATATGCCGGAACTGACAGATATACTGAGGCTCATGGAAACTATGACAGAGCACTTCAAATGGCCCAAAAGGAAAACAACATAAGGGACATGGCTATAATCTACAATCGTAAGGGAAATCTATACCTTATGGAAGAACAATATGATAAGAGTCTTGCTTATTATGAAAAGTCTATTAAAATGCTCGATACCACCGATTTATATTACATTGTATGTGGACTTCGGGGAATTATCGAGAACCATATTGTTTCGCGCAGATATAATAAAGGGCTTGAAGTCGCCAAAATTGCTGATTCCCTTGCAAGAAAGGGTGGTTTTATGAGTGAAGCTAAATTAATAAATTTGTTTACATCCGAACTTTATGATTCCCTTCGAAACTATTCAAAATCATTGTATTATTATAGAATTTATTACGCATTAAACGACTCTCTTTTTAATTTGGAAAAAAGCAAAAGAATGAATTTTCTTCAAACCGATTTTGAAACCAAACAAAAAGAGATGGAACTAAATTTGCTTAAAGATAAAGCTGTTCTAAATAAAAGACTGAGTATTATTTACTTGTTAGTATGCACTTTAATAATTGTAGTCTTGTTCCTTCTCCTTAAAAATATACGGCAGAAAAATAAAATTCTTCTTATTGAAAAGGAAAAGAATATACTTGAAAAACAAAAGTTAGAGTTTGATTTACATGAAAAAAATCGTGAAATTTTAACACATTCTATGCAAATCCATCAACAGAAAGAAGTGTTTTCAAACATAAATTCTAAACTTATTACAATTCTGAGGCTCGAAGATCCTGATAAAATAAAAAATTCGGTAAACCATCTGAATTCAGAAGTAAAAAAATCGATGGATTTGAGTGATGACTGGGATCAAATAAAAATACATTTTGATAAAGTACATCCTGATTTCTTTCACACTCTAAAAAAAGATTATCCTGATTTGTCTGTTAATGAATTAAAGCTTTGTGCCTACACCAAGTTAAAATTCAGCAATAAAGAAATCAGCCGGCTGTTTAACATAAACTCTTCCAGTGTTCATATTGCCAGGTACAGGCTTAAGAAAAAAATGAATATGCCTGAAGAAATAAATTTTGATGAGTATATCTTAAAAAGAATTATTCAATAGGTTTTTATTCCTTTTTTAGGGTAAATATTAGTTTTATTGTAGAATAAAGATCAAAATTTTGCTTTTGTATAGGTTTTGTATAGACACTTAGTTTTGTGGTTTAACATTACACAAGTACTTTTGCGAATTCTTTTGACAAAATTTTATTAACCCTAACTTCCTGTAATTATGTTTAATCTGACCGATGCAACTTTTCAATCCTTTCTTGAAAGAGATGTTACAATCGAAAACTTTTTGTGTATTGAACTAGACAGGAACATTGACAATAAGAAATTTGCTAAACTTCAAACAGCTTCTCAAAATGCCAGGAAAGGCGATTCAAAGCCTATTGATGAATTAGCAGAATTTATAGGTCATATGCCTTCACCTCTGACAAGAGAACGACTGATAGCATTTTATTACAACCAGGCAGGTTTTTACGATAAAGCCTTGGATTGGGGAATTAAAGCCCTGGAAGTATCGCCCCGGTGGGATCTGGATTCAGTCTCAAATATACTTAACATTATTACCTGGAACCTAAACCTCCTTGGTCGTAATGATGAAGCAAAGAGTTGGGGAACCAAAGCAGTTTTATACAATCCATATTTTCCATATACCATTGGGACATTAACTGAATTATATGGCTCTGTAAATGAGTATAATATAGCTCAAGGTTTCTACCTTTGGTTGAAGAACAATAATTTTGGTAGTCATTGCTGGGGAAATTATAAACCAAAAGAAAAAGGTGATTTCTATGAATACAAACCAAATCTTCGTTCGTTAGTTAAACTAACTGATAATGATATTTATAAAGTTATAGTTAGTCAGCAACATTTTGCAAACAGACCCGCTGAAGCTAAAAGTTTTAATTTATCGTTGTCATTGGCTGCTGCAGGTCGATATGTTGAGGCTTTGCACAGTTGCCAGTTACTTGATAAAACAGCTTCTGATACGTTTAAAATTCAAACTGCTCTTCTGGCAAACGATTTAAAACAAAATATTTCTGATGAAATGCTAAAAGTCATTACATCGAAAAAAGATATATTCAGTGCTAATGCTGATACTCGTATTAAAGCTCTTAACAAACTGAAAGATAACGATAAAGAAAAAGCATGGTACCTGGTTTTTGACCCTGTATTTGATGTAAGTATGCATGCCTGCGAGAAACTTCTTGAGTTCGGGGTGCGTGATGAGCTGATTTTTTATCTCGATCTGGCGAAAGAAATGGAATATAAAACAGGCAAAAGCATTCTTCATGGAGGAGCTCCAAAACCTTATCATTTGTCTGAAATATCAGGGAAATCGGCTGTTTCTTTAAGAGGTGTGGCTTTAATTGAAAAAATAATTGCCGATATTGAAGCCGGTAAATCCGGTATAAAAATACCTGTTCCTCAGCCTATTGCAAAAGAGAAGCTGGAAAAACTGGTTTTTGAAAAAGGAGTGCCTCTACCCCCATCACTTAAACGTTTTCTTGAGTTCGATGCTTCCTGGCTTGCAACAGATTATGGTATGTTGGATGATCTGGAAAATCCGGAATTCCAACCTGTCAGCGTGGCAGAGGCATTGCGCGACGGACTGAATGATGATATTTTCTGGACTTCTTATAAAAAACTTCCCAAACCGCTTCCCCAGGCTAAATGTATACCTCTTGATTGTGGGTCTGAAACAATGCGAATACTTTTTCTGGGCAAGCCCGATAAAAACGGTGAATATGCAGTACTGGATCTCGATATTGATGATATGCCTGCTATTTATCTTGCCACCCCGGCATTTGATATTTGGCTGGCCCGTCAGGCAGGCTTGATATCAGATCCATCAACTGAATGTAAAAAGGAAATGGACGACTGTTCCAAAAGGCTTTTTGGCAAAGCTGAATGGCTCGAATGCAATTATTATGAAGAAGATGATGAAGAATTCGATGAAGATGAAGAGGAAGATGATGATGAAGATGGGTCTCAACCTGCAAGAAAAGCAGTAAAAGGAATTAAGTTTACCCCCGAGCAATTGGCTAAACTTGACCGGGACAAAATGATAAAGGCTTTTGATAATGCCTCTGAAAATAATGACGAGGATGCTGCCTGGTTGCTTTTTGAAGAAATAAAAAGAAGGTTTACGAAGGATCAGAAGTGTTTGGATGGAGCTCTGGTTGTATGTGGCTTTAATGACTTCGCTCCTTTAATAAAACCTTTGCTTGATATTGGTGCTAGTCCAAATGCCGAAGGTTACTATGGTTCGGTACTTAAAGTTGCCTGTATTGGAAGAAGTTTCGGGATAGTTAAAACGTTGATAGATGCAGGTGCTAATGTAAACTGGAAAGATAAAGAAGATAAAGGTACTCCTCTCTCATCTGCCGCTGAGCATAAAAAGGCGGATATGGTTAAATATTTGCTTGAGCATGGAGCTAAACCAACACCTAATGCTTTATACGAGGCAATCAGTCAGTTTTATAAGGATAAAATTGAAAAGTCTGTAGAAATCATCAACCTGTTGCTCGATGCAGATCCCACAGTAATCAAAGAAAGTACGAATACCTGGTCTCCCCTGATTAAAGCTGTGGATGAAGGAAATCTTACATTAGTAAAACTACTTATTGAACGTGGAGCTGATCCCAATTGTCTTGATTATGATGAAAGTAATTCACTTCAGGTAGCCTGGGGTAAAAATGCTACAGATATCTTTGAATATTTGCTCAAAACAAATGTTTCAAGAACTCACAAGAATAAGAAAGGTTGGTGTATCAACGATTTGTTTGATGAATCGGGAAAATTACCCAAAGTATTTCATGTAAATATCTATGAAACAGATAAAGAACAACAGATAAACCTGAGGCTGAAATATATTTTCCGCAATCCATACCAGGCCGAATTCAGCAAGGTTAAAAATGCTATATGTTTTCTTGAAGAGCTTGTTAATTGTGGTTTAGCCGGCAGCGACAGGTTTGATCCAAACAGCGCTCAATTTGCATGGAAAACCAAATTTCCTAAAGATAACAAAAAACCAGTTGATGAAATTAATGTTGCATTTACTGTAAAATCTATAAGCGAAAGCACTTTTAATTTGTGGTTGCTTCAATTTATTAATTATGATTATGGAATTTCTGAATTAGAACTGGTTGCTCAACCTATTGAAAATGGATTAGTTATAAACACTGATAAAGCTAAACAATGGCTTGAATCGCGAAACCCTTGTCAGATTAAACCCTGGTCTGACATACCTTTCCAGGTTAGCGAGGCAATGGCCACCAGCAGAATTTGTATGTTTCAACATCAGGGAAAACGCAATGAGAATCAATTGTACAAGATAGTCTGTGCAGCAAGAGAGATTGTTAAGAACTTTGAGGTTAAGGCTATTAAAGGTAAGTATGGAA
>JAHEEB010000554.1 GCA_024640925.1 Bacteroidota bacterium
TTCACAGGCCTATAAAACTTATATGGCCTATTATGGACGTTTTTTTGAAAAATCTCCTGGCATTATTGTCCATAAGATTGAAGGGTGCCTTTTCCCTAACTGGGTTGGAATGGAACTGGTACGATTTGCTGCAATTGATGGAAATTTGTTAATACTGAACACTCCACCAATGCTTCATGCCAATGGAGAGATTGTTATTACAGCAATCTGGAAGAGACCCTAAGGCAAGTCGAACAGGTTTTTTGGATGCAAGTAATTGAAAAATAGGTACCACTATGTTAAAAGTTTTAATAGACTATATTTTAATACGTCCGGAGCCTTTCGATTTTTCAAGAATCGAAAGTTGCAAAATACCCGAATTATTAAATTTTCCACAAAATTATTTTATCAATTCCCGGTTGAGAAACAAGAAAATCTTAGGCAGACTTCTTATGATTCAAACAGCAGAAAAACTTAATCCGAAATTAAACAAGAAAGAAATACATTATACCCCTATGGGAAAACCTGTTTTTCCTAAAGTATCAGTAAGTTTATCATATAGTAATGATATTATTGTAGCAGCTGCATGCCGAAATGGAATAATCGGAGTGGATGTTGAGAAAATTGCCCCGGTTAAATTATCACATTATTTTAGTTGTTTTACTCAAAGAGAACGGGAATACATTCAGCTTTCACTTTTAAAAACAGAAGCATTTTATTGTTTGTGGACAAAAAAAGAAAGCGTTTTGAAAGCCAATGGAATCGGTCTTTCTGAAGAAATGGTAAATATTGAGGTGATTAAAAACAGGGTTAATTTTTCCGGTAAGAAAGAGAAATTCAGCATTTTTACCATTAAGCTGTTAAATAAATATATACTTTCCTTAGCCGTAAATAGTAACAAAGCTAAAATTGAGATGAATGAGATTGTACCCAATAATATTGTGTTATTTCAATAACGACCGCACATAATAGTCCATACAAAAGCTTTGGGCTCTGGTTTGATCATATAGGGCATTTAGTTTATCCGGATTTTCAGAGGGTACAAACCAGTTTGTTTTTGGGTCCCAATCGTATCGAAGGTTGCTACCAACAAACACGGCACCATTTTTATCAATTCCAAGGTCGTAGTTATTGATACCATAAAAATGAATGGAAGTATCGTTCGATAGCAGATTATTCCCTGATTTAACATATTTTGCACTAGAAAGACTTAGATTGTAAAGAGTTGGGAATATATCTTTGTGTGAACCAAATCGGGTAGTATCAATTTTCGATTTTTTGAGATATTTTTCAGGCACATATAGAATTAATGGTACTCCATAATGGAAATTAATTTCTTTGTCGTTGTATTCAAACAATTGACGGCAATTATGATCACCAGTTACAGCTATAATCGTGTTTTTACCTAGATCCGATTCACGGATCTTCCTGATTAGTTCGCCCAGGTAATTATTTGAATACTGATATGCCTCAAAACTCTTTTTTGCTATATCTTCCGTAGTTTTTATTTTTTTTAATAAATCCTTTGGAATTGAAACAGGATAAGGCTTGTATGAACCTGGTAGTTCGTATGGAGTATGATTTGTAACTGTAAGCGCAAAGATAAATGCCGGATTACCGGCCTTATTTGTTTCTTCAAGTTTAGAATAAATCCGTTCAAATAAAAACTCATCATAAACTCCCCAGGTAGATTCACCAGCCCCCATAACTTTTTGTGAAATTTCAGTATTTCCTTCAGCTTCGTTTATGTATTGATTTAATGTGTAAATCCCCATCCGTCGCCAGCCAAGTTTACCACCAGTTAGGTACGATGTTTTATAACCAGCCTTTTGATATGGTAATGCAATGGACGATTTTAAAGGAACATTGCTATATTGTGATTGAGAAACCGGAGTGGAAGGAGAGTTAATAAGTATACCCTCAAAACTCAATATTGTACCATTGGCACAGGGGTAAAAATTTTTGAAAACAAAACAGTACTTAAGTTGTTCTTCTAATTCGCCGAGTAAGTTAAGCTGTTGCGAATGCAGTGTAAGGTAATGCGTTCCCAAACTCTCCATGAGAATAAAAACTATATTGGGCGGATTATTTTCAAGAAATGTATCGGTGGGGGTAAGTGTTTCAAGGCAATTTAGTGGATCAGTTAAGGAACAACTGTCATTTAAATACATTTTTATAGCCTCTTTGGAAGTAGGAAAATGATATTTTTTAAGAATTGGCTCGATAGAATTGTCTATTTTATAACGTTTTCGGTCAACAATGGTTTCTTTAAGGTAGAATATTCCATTTGGTGTAATATCGTTTATAAAACCATTATCACAGATTATCATATCATCTTTTCCAAGTGGAAATGTGCCCAGTGAGCCACGAATGCCTAAAGTAAATAAAGCAAAGAGCAAAACAACATAAAATGTTTTTGTGATCAGATTTTTAAAGGGAAATACATATTGATTTTTCATAATCCTTCTCACTTGCCAACGCAAGAATAATAAAGCAAGGGTTAGTATAATTAATATGAGTATTACAGGATAATCTGTCCAGACAGAAACCAGAACAGCCTTTGTATCATCTTCGAAGATTCCAAAAAACATGTTATCAAAATGGGTATGGAAAAACTTGTAATAATTAAAGTCGATAATGAGTATAAAGACAATTATTGATAAACAAGTAATTATATATGCAGATATAATTTTTCCGGAGACTTTTGTATACCTGCTTTCCTGTTTAAGAAAAAGCAACGGAAGTATGATGATTAAGGCAGGGAAGAGCAAGTAGCAGGTTACCAGTGTATCGAATCGGAAACCGTACCAGATGCCTTTCAGAAGACTATGGATATCAGGCTGTAAATCGTTGAAGTTACCAAAATATATAAGTTGACTAATCCTAAAGAAAAAGAATACCAATAGAGCAAGGATGTAAAACTTAAATAAAGAAACGGTTTTCGAATAAAAAGTATTAAATGACATGACCCTGAGAAATATGCTGATTAAAGGTGTAAATATATGAAACATTAAGTAAAGGTTAATAAATCGTTAATAAAATGGTTTGTTTCCACTCCAAAACAGAACAATAAAATAAAAAATATTCGGTCTGTGTTTAACCCTTTGATTTTTTTGGAGTTAAAAAATTTAACTCCAAAATGTTTGATCTGTCCACTTATAAAAATCTCTAAAACGTATATTTTTAATTACAGATTGAAACTAAAATAAGAAAGTCACAACCGTCATCAATAATTCAACATGTTAAATTTATGTAAATTGAAACTCGACCAATGTTTTTTGTTATTTAAATAACAATTTTTTTTATATCTTTGGAGCGCTTAAAAACTGAAAGAGTTTAACTAAATAATATATAGAACATGCTAAAGCCACGCGATTTAGAAAAGTATGGGATAACAGGTGTATCCGAGGTAATTTACAATCCGACTTATCAGCAGCTTTTTGATGCTGAAATGGATTCTAAAAATGAGGGATTTGAAAAAGGCGTATTAACAAAAAACGGTGCTATTGCCGTTAAAACAGGAATTTTTACAGGTCGTTCACCAAAAGATAAATATTTTGTAAAAGATAAAACTACAGAAAATACCTTATGGTGGGATGGTGTAATCAATCGTCCGGTTAATCAGGAAGTTTGGTCTCATTGTAAAAATTTGGTTACTAACGGGCTATCGGCTAAAAAACTTTATGTGGTTGATGTGTTCTGTGGAACAAATGTCGATACACGTATGAAAGTTAGGTTTATTATGGAAGTTGCCTGGCAGGCACACTTTGTAACAAACATGTTCATCCGTCCTTCGGGCTATGAGCTTGAACGTTTTGGAGAACCAGATTTTGTTGTGATGAACGGTTCAAAAGTAACGAACCCAAAATGGAAAGAACAAGGGTTGAATTCAGAAGTTTTTGTTTTGTTTAATCTTACCGAAAAGACTGCTGTTATTGGTGGTACATGGTATGGTGGTGAAATGAAAAAAGGAATATTCTCCCTTATGAACTATTACCTTCCATTACGTGGTATAGCGTCAATGCACTGCTCTGCAAATGTTGGAGAAGAGGGCGATGTAGCTATTTTCTTTGGACTCTCAGGTACAGGTAAAACAACCCTTTCAGCCGATCCGAAACGTTACCTTATTGGCGATGATGAACATGGCTGGGACGACCACGGAGTATTTAA
>JAHEEB010000555.1 GCA_024640925.1 Bacteroidota bacterium
CACAAAATGAGCCGTCAAGGGCATAGTATATCACACATCTCAGAATACCTAGGTGTAAACTGGCGCACAGTAAGTAAATACCTAAAAATGGACGAGAGGGAATACGAACTGTTTTTAACCACTACGAATAATCGTTCCAAAGAACTGTCACAATATGAAACATTTGTAAAGATAAAACTTGAAAAATACCCAGACACATCATCCTCCCAGATGCATGATTGGCTGAAAGAGTTTGATGAAAACTTTCCCAAGGTCAACCCTAAAACTGTTTACAACTTTGTTATGTGGGTCAGACAGGCATATGCCATTCCAAAAACAAAACAGGAACGCGAATATTTAATTGTTGAGGAGCTCCCTTATGGGAAACAGGCCCAGGTTGATTTTGGGGAATATAATATGCGCACCAGTACTGGGGGGCGTAAAAAAGTATATTTTTTCGCCATGGTTTTAAGCCGGTCAAGGTTTAAATATGTTTTTTTTAGTAATGTACCCTTTACCAGTTCCCAGTCTGTAAAAGCACATGAAAAAGCTTTTGCACACTTTCAAGGCATCCCATGTGAGATAGTTTATGACCAGGACTCGGTTTTTATCTATGATGAAAACAAAGGAGACTTGCTACTGACCGAAATTTTTAAAACATATGTAAACCAAAGGACTTTTAAAATCTATTTTTGCCGCAAATCAGACCCTGAAACAAAGGGAAAAGTTGAGAACGTGGTAAAATATGTAAAACAGAACTTTCTGTACAACCGTTCCTATTTTGATCTTGACACCTTAAATGACGAGGCTTTGGCATGGCTCTATCGTACGGCCAACCAACAACCCCATGGAAAAACAAAACAACCGCCACAGGAGCAATGGAAAATTGAAAAAGCACACCTTAAAGCATATGCCCCCATGAACTTTCAATTTAACGAAACTAAAACATACACCGTCAGAAAAGACAATACCATATCTTACAAAAGCAACCTGTACACTCTCCCTCAAGGCACATGGGCAGGGCACGGCACCACAGTTGAAGTTTTTGAAACAGATGGCAGGCTAAATATTAATGACCTTAAGGGCAATATTATCTGCTCACACCCGGTATCATCCGGCAAAGGGAAAACCATTTTTAATAACGACCATAAAAGGGACAAAACAGCCAGGATTAACCAGATGATCATTGAAACAGCCAAGAAATTTGATAACCCGTCAAATGCAGTGTCGTTTTTCGAATTGATACACTTGGAAAAGCCAAGGTATATAAGGGATCAGCTGCAAGCCATCAGTGAATGTTTTGGCACATTTAAAACCGAAACACTCAACATGTCCCTTGCCTTCTGTATCGACAAAAAGATATACAACGCTACCGATTTTAAGGCCATTGCAACTAAAATTGAACGGGAAACAACAAATAATCCCCCTGATGATAGTGTACAGATAAAAACTTTGCCTGATAGACTGGCCAATTTGGGCAAACTTACGCCTAACGCCAGTGATATCATAGATTATGAATCATTCATGTCAAATAAAAATTAAATGGAAAAAACAAAACTCATTAAAAGTTACTGCCAGCAGTTTAACCTGACTGGAATGGCACAAAACCTGGAAAGTGTGTTGCAAAACGCACAGTCAAAGCAGCTTAGTTATCTGGATTGCCTTGTCGGGCTTTTTCAAACAGAAGCCCAAATAAGGGAAGAAAAAAGCCTGCAAAGGCAACTAAAGGTAGCACGTATGCCTTTAAACCATAATCTTGATAATTACGATTATGCTGTAGAAAATGGCACAAACAAAACTCAATTGAACCAATTAAGGGAACTTTCATGGCTGGATCAAATTTACAATATCATTTTAATGGGGCCATCGGGTACGGGTAAAACCTTTATCGCCTCAGGTTTATGCCACGATGCAATTAAAAAAGGCTACAAGGCATATTTTAGGACTATGGAGGATCTGGTGAATACCTTAAAAATGAAAGAATATACTCGCACTACAATGGCCGATTATAAACGGCTTTGCAAAGCAAACCTTATTGTTATAGATGATATCATGCTTTTCCCAATTGATAAGCCAACAGCTGTAAATTTGTTTAATTTTATTAACCAGCTTTTTGAAAAAACAGCTTTTATTATAACTACGAATAAATCACCTAAACAATGGGCACAAATGCTTAACGATGAGGTTCTTGCTACTGCATTATTGGATAGGTTGCTTTATCGTTGCGAGGTCATTAACCTTGACGGAAAAAGCTACAGGATGAAAAATCGGAAAACTATATTTACTAATGAATAATTTTTATTTATTTTTGAAATGAAAAGTTCTGCATTATTGTTGCCATTTTCTCTGCATTCTTAATTGCCAAAAACTCTGCAGTTTTATTTGCTGATTACACTTATTGATAAGATCCTTTGGTAAGTCATCTTGTCCCATATATGATGGGGTAGAATTAATAATTTCAACTGTATTAGTTTCATCAAGTTGACTAAAACAACTTAATGAAATTGCTATTGACAAAATGAAGCTTGTTATTTTGCTCATGATAAGGATTTTAGAATAATTCTCATAATTTTTCATTTTGATTCTTTTTAAAATCCTTGTTCTATATCAGTTTTATATCTTCTAACCTAAAAATAAAATGAATAATATATGTTGTTTGACCCTGACTTCTTGCAAATTTTATTAGGATTGATTTAGGTGTAGCTTTTAACGCATTTAACACTTCTTCATTGAGGATATAATAGAGATCTCTTAGAATTTTGACATCTTTTAAATTTCCTTCATCATCAATAATAAACATAATACTAATTTTTCCTTCTACATCCTTTTCTATAGCTTCTTTAGGATATTGAATTTCATTACGCAAAAATTCTCTTAGATAATTTTGTATAGTAGAATTACAATCTTTATTTATTGAATCATTTATAAATTTCAATCTATCTTCGATCAGTTTAATTTTATGACTATCCAGTTCGATACTATCTCTTAATGAATTTCCTAAAATTGTTCTTTCAGAGGTTATAATTTTTCCAGTCTTTTTATCTATTGTTGTTTTAATGCCATATGGAACGGCCTTTCTTTTTTTATATTCGACAAACACTATATCTTCTAATACAATAGGATCCTCTTTTAATATCACATTTATTGTTGTTTTCCCATTGATTTCAACTTCTTCTGTGGAAAATCCAACATAACTAAAGCATAAGGTTTTATGTGTGGAATCGACCTTTATAGAATATCTACCATTAATGTCGGTTACTATTCCAATATTTGTTCCCTTGACTATCACACTGGCTCCTGCAAATGGTTCGTTATAAAAGTTATCTGTAACCAAACCTGATATTACCTGACTACTTAATTTTCCTATAAAAATAAAGAAAAGTATAACAACGAATATTATTTTGTTTTTTATTTCCTTAATCATATCTAAAGTTTTTTTTCCCAAAAGAAAATGACTTATTTTAAGTCATTACAATCCTATAGGTGCTATTTAATTATCTCAATTCTTTCACCGATGCTCCAAGATTTAAATTCCGGACTATAATAAAGATAACAACATATCATCACCAGGTTTATACATTGGTCTGTCACATTGTATATAGACTTTCTCGTATGGAAGAATGCTGTTATAGTAATTAAGCCTTTGATTTAAAATTTCAGGCAATGTGCTCTGAGCAAAAGTGTTTCCAATACTTTGCAGGATTATCAGTGTGATGAAAAACTTTTTCATGGTAGGGTTTATTTATAATGAAAAAAATGAAAATATAAAACAGATATTACAACTATTGAATTTTTAGTCCATTGCTTATACCAATAAATCAAAAATAATACCAAAAGATTGGTCTTTAAACTTTTCTCCATCTTTTATTCAAACTAGACACAAATTATTTCTGTTAACGCTCAATCATCTATACTCTTTTTCCTTTACATACCAACATTTAACAAACAAAATATTAATGAGTATAAAGTTCATAAAACTTATTTTCCAGAATTCTCAAAAGGAAAATTTTATCAAAGTCAGATTTTATAGCTTTTGTATCCCAATTGATTTTGTAATCTTTAAACAGCTTATGCCTTTTAAAACCCTTTTATTATAAAGAAGGAGGTACAATTTTTAGAAAATTGTGCGTCCTATGCGTCCTAAATTGGTTAATAGCTTAAA
>JAHEEB010000556.1 GCA_024640925.1 Bacteroidota bacterium
CGGCCAGCATGATTAAAGGCTACATCTAAAAATATATCGAGATTTTGCCCGTAAGCCTGATCTACTAATTCTCTGAATAACTCAAGAGCACGATCTTTTTCTCCATTATCGGCAAGCCAGGGATTTATGCTCCAATAATCACGGACAGAATATGGGCTTCCGGGACTGTCATTTGCAGTCCATCTCCAGTTGCTACGATCCCATTTATACTGAGTTCCGGGGAATATTGGCATTAACCATAATGTATTAAAGCCAAGATTCTTCGAAACGTAGTCAAGCTGGAAGGGATTAAATCCATCAAAATCGTGTGTCAGAAGAAAATCATCCAATGTACTCCTGTTCTCATAATCGCCGCCCATTACAGCTTCTATTGTAAGTGCATTAGCTTCATACAGCCTTGCGCAGGCCACCTTCTTTGGCGACACTAAAATGGCAGTATCACGATGGTGTTCAGCACCATCATATGGAGCAAAGTCATTATTCCACCACCAGTTTTCCATGCCAATACGACGATAACGGGTAGTTAGTCGGTATGCTCCGCATTTAACAACAGGTAGTTCGACCTCATACAGCAGATTTTCGTATTTTTGTCCGATATGCCGCATTTTGTGATTAATCCAATACGATTCAGGCAAACCTGTCTCATATAGTGGCTCATGTATTTTTGCAAAATCGCGTCGATTCAGATTGGTAAATACTTCTACCTCAAAATCATCAGGTGATGCTTCATATCCTGCAATTTCAACGCGAACCGAAAGAAGAAGCGGCAATTCCGGCGATAATTCATCTGTCATTATTTTTATTGTACCGTAGTTTCCTGGTATATCTCCTATAATGAGGTTCCCCATCCAAGCATTATACGACATCAGTCCTCCTTTTTTATGTTTTGGAAATGATGTAATCGTTTTTATACTTATAACATATTTCTTATAAATATAATAAATAACCGCGTATTCACCCAATTTTCTGGTCTTTTTATACTTTCAGAAATTTAATGATTTAGATTATTTCTGTTTTTGGATTTTAAAATGAAGGATTATATCGAGCAGGAATACTTGAAATAACTTGCTTTTTGTATATATTTTGAACTTAATCGTTTAAAATATGATTTTAATGTAACCCTTCATCTTCGTTCGTCACATTATAAAATCAAAAAAGAACATTGAACGTATAAAAGATTAATAATGTGAGTGCCATCCATTATTGACATCTTAACAAAAAATGTGCAGATGATTAATATTATCTCAATGGAAAAACCATACACACAAGCTGATCATATCGCAAGCTTGATTAAAACAGCAAATAAATTAGGTGTAAAGACCTATGTAGCCTCATCAAATGAAAGTTTGTGGGACAATCCAAGGTATGATGAATTTTTTAAGTGATTCCTCTTATTAAAATATTCTTCAATTAATTCGGAGAAACGATTGGTTTTCCTCCTGCATTATTCCTATTCTTATTTATTCCTAAGAAACACCCCAAGTATTACCCTTTATTCCGTGATTTCTTCCCCTTGTTCATTTTATGGAAAACATTGTTTGAATTGTTATTGGGCAAGAATTTTTTCGGCTCGTACCCTGTTTTACCCCTGTATATATTTAAGCATCCCTGTATTATAACAGAACTTTTTTAAAGTTTTTCATTTTGTTATAAAATATTTTTTGTATTTTTACAAACCGACGGTCGGTCGGTTTAATAATTCATTATGACAGAAAAGAAGGAAAACAGGGTAGAAGAAATCATTGTCGCAGCCATTAATGAGTTCATTGAAAAAGGGTACGAAAATGCGTCTATGGAAAGCATAGCAAAAGCTGCCTGCCTCAGCAAAGGAGGGCTTTATCATCACTTTAGCAGTAAAATAGATATATTGGTTGCTGTTAATATAAAATTCATGGAACCAATCCAGGAAATTATTGAAAAAGTAGAAAAAAATGCTTCTATTGTTGATGGATTAAACCAGTTTATCGCTGACTATATCTCTTATTGGCAAAATCATAAACGAGAACTCTCGTTGTATTTTTTTACTATGAATATTTCCTTCAACAATCAGCAAATTATGGGATATTACCAGGTGTTTGCGCAACAATTTTTCGATTGTTTTGAGAATTATTTTATGATAGGACAAAAACAGGGAAAATTTAAAAAAAGAGATGCAAGGTCTCATACAACTGCACTAATATCTTGTCTCGACGGATATTTGGCGTATATGCTTATCGACCCCACAATTCTGCCTGATAAAATGATCGCAGAAATTCAAAATACGTTTATAAACGATTTTCTTAAATAAAAACTGATTTATGCAGGAGACAATTCCAAAACAAAATGTTGTTCTTAAGGTCCAAAACCTTAAAAAACAATATGAAACCCTTACTGCCGTAAATAATATATCATTTGATATAATCAAAAACGAAATATTTGGACTTTTAGGTCCCAATGGTGCTGGAAAAACGACAACTATCAACATGATTTGCGGTTTATTACCTCCAACCAATGGTTCTGTTAAATTTATTGGTTTTCCTGATCAGGACCCAAAATCATTGATTGGGTATTGCCCGCAGGAAAATATTTTCTATCCCAAATTAACCTGTTTGGAACAACTCCTTTTTATAGGACAAATGTATGGAAAACCATTGCAATTACTCAAAGAAAGGTCAGTTGAGCTATTGGAGTTGTTAGGATTAAAAGATAAAATGAACACTTGGGCAAGTAAATTATCCGGAGGTATGAAACGCAGGTTAAACATATGTCTTGCCCTGGTTCATGACCCGGAAATACTTATTTTAGATGAGCCAGAAGCCGGATTGGATCCGCAAAGCAGGATACTCGTGCGCGACTTTATAAAAACTATCAGCAAACGGAAAACGATTATTCTTACCACGCACAATATGGATGAGGCCGACCGTTTGGCCGACCGTGTAGCAATTATTGACCATGGTAAACTACTTTTATTGGAAACGCCGCAGAACCTGAAGAAAACTGTTGGGGAGGGAGATATTCTTGAAATTTATTTTGAAGCCCACAACGAAACTGCAATAAATCAATTTATTCATAAGGTAACTTTGCTTTCAATGAATGTTAAAAAGAATATAAATTCTGTGTCAATAAAGCATCAAAACATTATTGATCATTTATCCTCTATAAAAAATATGGCTGAATCAGGCGGATTAACTATTTCCGAAATCAAATTGCGGGAAAACACGCTGGAAGATGTGTTTATCCATTTAACAGGAAGGAGTTTAAGACAATGAAAACAATCCAGATAATAAAAAAAAGTATAAATGAGCTTCTCAGAAACTATTGGATACTTATACTAACATTGTCAATGGGACCATTCTTTATTTTCATTTATTTTCTTATTATTGAAACCTCAAAACCTCAATATAAAATTCTTGTATCAAACACCGATAGAGGCATACTTACAGGTGATAAGGATATGAATTTTGGCGACTCCTTAACAAACTATCTTAAGGTAGCACGGTTAAATAAAGCCTCAGTACCTTTTGTTATTGAGGTAGTCGCAAATCAGAATTTTGGTATTGAAACAATAAAAAACAAAAAAGCAGAAGCACTGGTAAGTATCGATAATTCTTTTTCCGAATCGTTGAATGCATTTAACTTTAATGATAGCAATTCTTCGCCACAAGTTAAATTCTTTGGCGATTTGACAAACACAAATTATTTGATAAGTGCAGTATGGGCAAATGAAATGATAAATCAATATGTTTATCAAAAGACAAATAGTAAAAAAATTCTTGAGGTCAAAGAAATAGCGTTAGGCAAGTCGGCGAACATAAGCAATTTCGATGTTGTTGTGCCGGGCATTCTTATCTTATCGTTAATTATGCTGATGTTTACAGCCAGTATTGCATTTGTATCAGAAATTGAGAATAAAACCATCATGCGGCTAAAACTTTCAAGATTATCAGTAATTGAATTTCTTGGAGGAATAAGTTTTGTACAAATGCTGGTTGGAATTGGTACGGTAGTATTGACATTGATAACAGCAATTGCCCTCGGATTTCATTATTCGGGTTCAGTTTTTATTATGGTTATACTAGCAGGTTTAACAAGTCTTTCCATCATTGCATTTAGCCTGATTATTGCAGCTTTTACCAAATCGGCTACTGAGGTT
>JAHEEB010000557.1 GCA_024640925.1 Bacteroidota bacterium
CAAAGCTTCGAATGGTCAGCTGAATTAAGCAATGCCAACATCCAGGCAAGAAATTGGGCGGGAAAAATTGGAGCAGGTATTTCACGTTTATTGATTGACAGATGGTTTGGGCTTGCCTCTTTCTCAGTGCCCTTCTTATTGTTGCTTGCAGGACTAAAATTTATTAAGATAAATTGGCTTCCATTCAGAAAAACCTTACTAATAACCCTTTTAGTTACTATTGTGCTTTCCTTATGGTTGGGATTTCTTTCGTTGGATAATCCCATTTTTGGCAGTGGTCTTGGTGGCAGGCATGGATATTTTATGAGCCTGATGCTTAAAAGCCTGATAGGTACATTTGGTACTATTGTTTTTCTTGTAATTATTACTGTTGCCGTTGTCTTTTATATTTATCCGAAATCAGTGGGCATGTCTAAACGCATTTTTAATAAGGACACCTTAATTTCATCAGCTGAAAATTCGGATATTGATGAAGAAGAGGAAATTCTGAATGAGCAGGACGAAGAACCTGAAGGATTTAGGAATGATAATGACCTTGTATTTGAAACGGAATTTCCACAAACGGAAAAGCAAGGCAGTTCGGAGCAATTTGAGGTGGTTGATATGGCTGAGGAAGAAGAATATATTGAGGATAATACGAAGGCTCAACCAGAGGAAGCTGCTCAGTTTGTAATGCACGAAAAAATACCTTCAAATCAGGTAATTAACGAGAATGTAAATCATCCTTTGGAAGATTACGATCCGACTCTTGAATTATCGGCATATCAATTACCACCTATTGAACTGTTAGATGAACATGAGATTTCTAATGCAACGGTGACAAATGAGGAGTTAATCAGCAATAAAAATAAAATCGTTGAAACCCTGGCGAATTATAAAATAAAGATTGATAAAATAAAAGCTACCATAGGGCCTACCGTTACATTATATGAAATTGTTCCTGCACCCGGAATAAGGATCTCGAAAATAAAGAACCTGGAAGATGATATAGCTCTAAGTCTTGCAGCTCTTGGTATTAGAATAATTGCTCCAATGCCAGGGAAGGGAACAATAGGTATTGAAGTACCAAACTTACAACCAGAAGTAGTTTCAATGCGTTCCCTTTTAAGCTCACGCAAATTCATGGAATCGAAGTTTGATCTGGCAATCGCTCTTGGCAAGACTATATCAAATGAAACATATGTATTTGACCTGGCGAAAATGCCCCACTTACTTGTAGCTGGATCTACCGGACAGGGCAAGTCTGTGGGATTGAATGTTATCATTACATCTCTGTTATACCGCAAACACCCGAGTCAGTTGAAATTTGTACTTATCGATCCGAAAAAAGTTGAATTGACCTTATATCAGAAAATAGAAAAACATTACCTGGCCAAAATACCTGATGCCGAGGAATCTATAATTACCGATACCCAAAAAGTAGTCTATACATTGAATTCACTTTGTATAGAGATGGATACCCGTTACGATTTACTGAAAAAGGCCGAGGTTCGTAACCTCAAAGAGTATAATCATAAGTTTATAAAGCGTCAGCTTAATCCGGAAAACGGACATAAATTTTTACCTTACATTGTTGTCATCATTGATGAGTTTGCTGATTTGATTATGACAGCCGGTCGTGATATTGAAACACCATTGGCTCGTCTCGCACAATTGGCCAGAGCTATTGGGATTCATCTTGTAATAGCAACACAACGACCTACTACCAATATTATTACTGGCATGATAAAGGCAAATTTCCCCGCCCGTATTGCTTTTAGGGTAACATCAATGATTGATTCACGAACCATTCTTGATAGTCCGGGAGCCAACCAACTTATTGGTCGTGGCGATTTGCTCTTTGCTCCTGGTAGCGATATGATTAGATTACAATGTGCATTTATTGATATACCAGAATTGGAGCGGATAACAAACTTTATAGGGACACAAAGGTCTTACCCGGTTCCTTTCTATCTGCCCGAGTATAACAAAGATGGCGATGGCGATAGCATACTTGATGTCGATTTATCTAAACGCGATTCCCTTTTCGACGATGCCGCGCGTTTGGTTGTTGCACATCAACAAGGATCTACTTCTCTAATTCAAAGAAAGTTTTCGATCGGGTATAATCGAGCCGGACGCATCGTTGATCAGCTCGAGGCAGCTGGAATTGTTGGGCCATTTGAAGGTAGCAAAGCCCGACAGGTTTTGTTCCCTGATGAATATTCTTTGGAACAATATTTGAAGTCATTAAATTAAAACTAAATGTATGAAAAGGATTTTCTTTTTTATCATATGTCTCAACTTGTCACAATTGTTGTTTTCGCAAACTGCCAATACTCAAGACCCCGCTGCAAAAGTAATACTTGACAGGGTGAGTGCAAAAACACTTGGATATTCAACTATCCTTGCCGATTTTGAACTGGTAATCGATAATCGTATGGAGAAACTTCATTCTAAAAGCTCTGGTTCTATACAGATAAAAGGAAGCAAATACTATATGGAATCAATGGGATCAACGGTATATTTCGATGGTAAAACCATGTGGAGTTATATGAACGATATAAATGAAGTTACTATCTCTGAACCAGACAAAAACCAGGGCGATTTTGTTGATAATCCTGCACTGATATTCACTTTCTATAATCGCGATTTTAAGTATCGGTTAATAGGTGAAGGAACGGTTGAAAACAGGACGATGTACGAAATAGATTTGTATCCAAAAGACCTTGATCAACCTTATTCACGGTTCAAACTATTTGTTGATAAGGAGAAAGAAGAGTTATATATGGCAAGAGCAATAAGCAAAGATGGTATCGATTATACAATTTATATAACAAATATGCATTATAATTCAACTATACCCGACTCAAAGTTTACTTTTAAACCTTCAGATTATCCGGGTATTGAGATTATTGATATGCGCTAGTTTCAGACGGGTTTAAGTTGTTTACTCGCAAATAATAATCACTTCGGATAAGCAATGCGTGCATGATATATATTTTTCAGACGTGATTTGAATACTTCTTTTATTTTCTTTATTTGTAAGAAAGTAATGTCGGCTTGCTCAAATTGTCCTTCTTCGATTTGCGAGTCAATGATACGCTCTACAAGCTCATCAATAGCTTCTTTACTGTAATTATCCAAACTTCTCGATGCTGCTTCAACCGAGTCTGCCATCATTAAAACAGAAGTTTCTTTAGAAACAGGCTTTGGACCAGGATATTGGAATGCTGATTTATCAAACTCCTTATCTGGATTCTGGTTCTGAAACGTTTTATAAAAGTACTTTGCTGTTGATGTTCCATGGTGCGAAACAATAAAATCGATTATAGCCTCTGGCAGATTGGCTTTTCGTGCAAGTTCTTTCCCTCTTTCCACATGCCCTATGATAATCTCAACACTTTGCTTCATTTCTTTGTTAGAATGAGGATTTACTCCTCCAATCTGGTTTTCGGTAAAATATTCTGAATTAATAATTTTACCTATATCATGATACAAAGCACCGGTCCTTACCAGTAATGGGTTTCCACCAATAAACCGGATAGCTTCTTCCGATAAATTTGCTACCTGTAATGAGTGTTGAAAAGTTGCTGGAGCCATTTCTGCCAGTGTTCTGAGTAAAGGTTGATTTGTATCTGACAGTTCCATCAGGGTGGTATCTGATAAAAACCCAAATGTTTTTTCAAATAAAAAGATCAAAAGAAAAGACAACAGTATAAGAATACTATTGAAAGCGAAATACTTATAGTTCGACCATTCGATAAATGAGAAGCTTCCCTCTTTAATTACCGAAATACTAAAATACGTTATAGAATAAGCAATAAAGACAAAAAGAGCAGAAACAAAAAATCGTGAACGATGATATACATTGGTCAGACTGAAAATGGCAATCATTCCGGCTATAATATTGATAAATATAAATTCGGAGGCTTGAATGGCCATAAACCCGGCAATTAGTATAGTTATTACATGAGTAAAAAAAGCAATTCTTTCGTCATAAAAAGTTCGAAGAATAACAGGCAAAATGGTAAAAGGTATGATATAATAATACTTGCTGCTATCAATGGAAGCAGTTGTTGATGCAACAAACAGCATCAATACCATTAAAAAGAGAATAAATATTGTTTTTTTAAAATTTAG
>JAHEEB010000558.1 GCA_024640925.1 Bacteroidota bacterium
CTCAAAAGCAACAGATGAATTACATTTCTTTTCCATATCACGGGCACCCTTAAGCAGGGCACGAATATCGAAGCCACCAATAGCCAAAGGTATAAGTCCAACAGGGGTAAGTACAGAATATCTGCCCCCTATATCATCGGGTATAACAAAAGTTTTGTAACCATTCTGATCGGCTAATTTACGAAGTGCTCCCTTACTTCTATCGGTAACAGCAACAATAAGTTCTTTAGCTTTGGTCACACCAAGTTTACTTTCGAGATGTTCTTTAAGTATTCTGAATGCAATAGCTGGTTCGGTAGTTGTTCCTGATTTTGAAATTACAACAATGCCATACCTTCTGTTATCTAGCAGATCAAGAAGTTCTACCATATAATCTTCTCCAATATTCTGGCCGGCAAAGATTATAAATGGTTTATTGCTATCTCTCAGATGGGCAAAATTGTCAGACATAGCTTCTGCTACAGCTTTAGCTCCCAGGTAAGAACCACCAATACCGATAACAACAACAATGTCAATTTTATTTTGAAGTTTCTCTGCTGCACTTATAATTTCATCTAACTGCTTATCATCAATAGAAGAGGGTAAATTCACCCATCCAAGATAATCGTTTCCTTTTCCGGTCTTTTCTTCCAGGGCTTTGTTGGCAGCCATGGCTTTATCTTTCATTCCAAATATTGTGGCTTTATTAACAAAACCAAATACCTTTTCAATGTCGAGTTTCATGAATTCCATTCTTCTAAATTTTTATTTATGTTAATTTTTCTGTCAGTAGTTTAATCTCAAGGGGTGGAGAAACTTTATTAATAAGAATATTTCGCACTGCCTCAATAATTGGCATCTTAACCTTATATTTCTCATTTATTTGCGAAATACAACCAACTGCATTCACACCTTCGGCTACCATGTTCATTTCCAATTGGGCCGATTTAACTGAATACCCTTTACCAATCATTGTTCCAAAAGTTCGGTTTCTGCTAAATTGAGAGTAGGAAGTAACCAGTAAATCGCCAAGGTAAGCAGAACTGTTAATTTTTCTTTTACTCTTATAGGTTGTATCTAAAAACCGTTTGATTTCCTGTATTGCATTTGAGATCAAAACAGCCTGAAAGTTGTCACCATAACCTAATCCATGACAAATACCAGCGGCTATTGCAACAATATTTTTAAGAACAGCAGCATACTCAGTACCATAGATATCTGAGGAAATCAGCGTATTCAGGTAATGACAGGATAGTTTTTCGGCCAAAAAAACCGCATCACTTTTATTTTTCGCAGAAATTGTAAGATACGATAGTCTCTCCAGAGCAATTTCCTCAGCATGACAAGGACCAGAAATAATTCCAATTTTGCTGAATGGAACATTATACTTCCGGTTAAAGAATTCTGACACCGTTAAATTATGATTTGGTATTATTCCTTTAACTGCAGAAAAAATAAACTTGTTTGTGTAATCACCATGATATTTCATGAATGATTCTTCAATAAAAGAGGCAGGAATTGCAACAATTAAAACATCTGATTCCTCTATTGCTTGAGGAAGGTTGTTGTAAAAAGTTATTCGATCTGTGTGAATTTCAACAGAACTAAGATAATGGGGATTATGCCTGTGTTTGATTATCTTTTCAATATTATCGGTATTTCGAATATACCAGTTAATATGCTCACAGTTATTTAAAAGTAATTTTACTATTGCAGTAGCCCAACTACCTCCTCCTAAAACAGCTATTTTTTTTGGAAGATTCATTCTATTCTCTTATAATTGAACACAAAAATACGATTCCTTCGAAAAAATGATACATATTTTTATCATATCAATTGAAATAATTGTCCATTCTATTAATAATTAGCAACATTCGAACCGATAAAGACAATGACATTTGCGTTAATTCTCGCGCTTAACCAAAGCATAAAAGTCATTCTCCAGTTTTAAATATCCTTGTTCATAAACAAAATAATAGGTATTCCCATTTTGGGTTATATATAAATGGGTGTGGTAATTAAAATCAAAACCTTTTCTTTTTAACTGGTTTAAATGCACTTTGGTTTTGCCTGTAGGGTTCAATTCATGAAGAATTTTACGGTTTCTTTTAAGTATATTATTTACTCTGCGCGTATAATTATCACTATAACCAATACTCTTATTATTATAAGCATTGCGACATTGATCGGAACAAAATTTTTTGTCGGTCCGACCATAAACAGGATCTCCACATTCAGGACAAAAACGTTTTTCTTCCATATTCTGAAAAGGTTTTTCTGGTAGATTGATAAACCAAAAATTGTCAATAATCTCAGCTAAATATACAAAATGACTTTTAATTCAAAAAGAAATACAAAATACTATCTCTTATGTTTTTGCATTTTAAAAAAAATCAAATCAAACAGATAATTGTTTATTCCCCATTGAAATATGTACCCTTATAATATATTATATTTCGATCAACCTTTACATTCATGAGAATCAAATCGCGAACCAGATCGAAAGATTTCACAAATTCATTGGATAAATATTTTTTCTCCCCATCTTTGAATATCCAAAAACGGCTACTATTGTCAATATATGCAATTGTATTCCAGTCCATTTTATAAACCGAAGGTACAAACGATTCAATTTCTACAACCTCATTATTATACCAGGCTTTAAAATAATTGTCTTGAATAAATACAAGAATATTATCTTCCGTAAAATAGTCTTCGGGAGTAAAACTATTAATAATCTCCGGTTCACTTCCGGAAAACACTTTAAATTCACCAGAACTTGTAACATATACAACAAACCCATCGCCCACCTTGAATGAAAGAGGTTCAAAACTTTCCAGTTCTACTATATTGCCCTTATAAAAAGCTTTAAATGTTTTGTCAGTTTCATCAACATATGCAACAATATCCCGACCTGCTTTAAATTTTATACTTGAAATATTATTCTGGATTAGTCTTGACTCACCCTGGTACCAAATATTAAAATCGTGTGTGTTTTCGGAAATATAGGCAATTATGTTATCTCCACTTTCCCATTTTTGTATAGGATTGCCTAACAGCCCGGATTCAATGTCGTATGTCTTGCCTTTGTAAAATACCCTTAGGGATTCTTCTATCTTATCATAAAATGCTACAAGACTATCTTCTGCATGATAACTGGTACAACGGTAACTCACATTATATATTCTTCCTTTCCAAATAACTTCAAGCCTTTCAAAGACATTATAAACTGCCAGGCAATCTGTAGCGATATATTCAGAGACACCTTTTTCAAGAAACCGAACTTCCCCCTTATAATACAACTTTAGTTCACCTGATGCATTTGTGTAAAGAACGCACTCACCACCAATTTTAAAAGATCGTGCATCTAAATCTTCCACCCTAATACTTTTTCCCTTATCAAATATGTAGAAATGCCCCATGTAATCGGTATAAGCTCCCAGATCCTGGGCAAATATTCCAGTACAAAATATGCCAATAACATAAAAAAATAAAACAGTTCTAAAGAGCATTTTATGTAGGATTTAGTTCTGGCTAAAATAATCAAATAAGTGAACAAGAAAAATCTAATATAAAGCTACTTCATCCGAAGTTTTCTTTTTAATTAAATCTTTTGGTTTTATCTGCATGGTAAAAGATATGTACATAAGTTTGCTTTGTTTATACCTGCTCAAATCAGAGATTTCTTTTGAACTGGAATAGTTCGAATTAAGAAAATCGGTGAGGTAATATTTAAACTTTATGTTATATCCCTTGGGAAACTGAATGCCAACAAACACAGAGGGCAAAAATGTATTAACCTTGTTGCTAAACCATTGGGTGTTTTTGTTCTTATGACCATTTCTGTTATAACTATTCCAGTATTTTTCTTTCACATGGAAAGCCCACTCATATTCTCCTCCACCATATAAAAAGAAATTATCATCAAAAGAACCGAGCTTAATACCTAAAGGAATTCCCATAGAATAGGCACGTCTGATTATTTTAGTTTCCCCTGATTCGGGTAAATATTCGTCTGTGATGACACCAATATTCCTCAATCCGAATCCTGTCAGGAGTCCAATATTATTGGTTAAATCAAAATGGGTTAACTGACCGATATGAAAGAATACGGTAAACCGTACAGGCTGAGAAACTAT
>JAHEEB010000559.1 GCA_024640925.1 Bacteroidota bacterium
TAAGCTTCCGTTACGAGGATTTAAAATATGGAACCCACATTCTCCAATAATTGCAATAATCGATTGGTTTAAATAGAACATACTATCAAATACTTTGATAGTATCTGGTAATATAAATTTATGTTGCTCTTGTTTGTTTGAAGTTCTATAAACGGTTAAAACTTCTTCATTACCTACAAAAAAATCGCTTCCATCAGAGTTAAAAATGGCAGGCAATGTATCTTCCTGCTCAAATTTCTCTATCAAAAGATCATGGTTTTTTAAGGTCACAAAAAATGTACTTTGTCCGTCTTGTCCTGCAGCCATCCACAAGACAATCTGTTCATCTGTTGCACCATTGCTTATTAAATAACTACTGTCGCCATAAATATCGTCAAAAGGTAATTCTGTAATCAACCGCCAAGTATTACAATCATATACTCTTAGATATACTTTTTCCTGGCTTGCTTTTTTAATAACCCAAAAAATATTTTTTTCTGATGAAAAGAATATAGCTTCAAATTGTCCACTTTCCTTAAATAAAATTTGTTTTTGAAAATTGGAGACTACCAGTTCGGTTTCTGTTGAATAACAATACATTTGTTTTTCGGCGGAAAAGTCAATGCTTGATAACTTACAGCTTAATTCAACATAATCAATTACATTACCATCCTTGTCAAAAATGGTCAATTCGCCCTCCTGACTTGCTGCCATGTAAATCGATAGCTTTTTGCTTCCCATAAAATAAAAGTAAGCTCTGTGCTTCAGGTCAAGTGTCTTATAATTATCTATAGATAGATTTTTCATTTCATTTTTATTCCTGAAAAGTGTTAAACTTATTTAAGAAACTCAATCGGAACTGTTGAAGAGCATAGGGCTCTGTTACCATTTTACATTGTGATGGCAGAATTGCCTCCAATGTATCTGTGGGAATATTAATCTCAAATGGATTAATATAAAAAGTTTCCAGAGAGCTGCTATTTTTGAATGATTTCGAAATTTTTCCCAGTTCTGTATTAGCCGATACACTTAATTCCTTGAGTTTTGGTAGTTTATCCAGACATTCAGGCAGCTCTTTTAAATTATTATAATCAACATACAATCCCTCCAGCTCTTTTAATTGGACTATTGTTTCGGGAATCTGGCTGAGAACACATGTGTCTTTATTATACCAAAAGAGGTTGTTTTCACATGATATACCAAGCTTTTTAAGGGTAGGTATATGAAAGATTACTTCTGGTATTGTTTTCATTCCTTTTGTGTAGAAAACATACAATTCTTCAAGTTTTAGTTTGTTCATATCTTCTGGAATAGAAGATTCATCTTCTATTATTATACATAGTTTTTTTAAGGACGAAAGCGAGGTTAAATCTTTCGGAATCTGTTCCAGCTTGGTTCCATATAGGTTTAATATGGCCAGATTCTTCATCTTGCTAATACCATCAGGCATTTTATTACCATAAATTATTTAATAATATTAAGTCTCTGATATTGATTTTGCGTATATTATCAAGCTCCCAATGGATTTAAGATCAATCAAATACTTTGAATCAAGCTTTTGTATATCAACTATTTCATCAATAGTATCCGTTTTTTTATTTTTTATTGTGTCATCAAGAATTTCTTTGACTTCAAAATAATTCCGTACACCATGAAAAATCAGATGCCGCCTTTCTATGCATTTGTTATTCCAACAACTGTTTAACAATATTTCAAACACCAAATCACAATCATTTTCGAATGAAAATGAAACTATTTCTGAGTCGTGATATGAATGTTCTGATTTTATTTTTTTCATCATGTAATTGATATTGTTATTCTAGTGTTTATTCGCTGGCACTCATGAGAATTGGTTTATCGAAATGGAAATAAAAAATATTTTGGAATTCTGGTTATTTTTCAATCAGGCATTTACGTTCGGTATAGGAATTATTCATATGTATAAATATACTTTCTGCCATTTAGTATTTCAATCATTTTAATTTTAGTTAATGGAATTCTAATGTCTTTTGAAAAGATACCCGGTTTATAACCATAAAGGATTGAATCATAAAGGAAAACACGGTCGAAAGGAAATTCAGTCTTTTTATTATTAATCTCAGTGATACGTATATTAATTGCAGGTCTGTTCATTAACTCTATTGGGTTATTCTTCAAATCAGTACATTTTATCGGATCAATTGGATTTGCGAAGTAAAAATATCTTTTTCCAAATGGGCCACGGATATTAGTAACGCTCAATTTGGTTGAATCTATCCCCATAAATTGTCGTTTTAAGCTTTCGGAAGTGATATAGTACTTTGAACATGCAGATGCCAATATTAAAACTGAAGCAAAATATCTGGTTTTTAAAATTTTCAATCTCATTCAATTATTTTAAGTCATTATTCTTGCCGGCAGCCCCGATGCGTAATAAGCTAATTGGATCATTCTCCTGTTTTGTCAATCTTTTCTACTCTAATGAAAAAATAAATGGTTTTCGATAGTGTTTTCTTTAATCAAATCAAGGAGTTTTTCATGGATTAAAAAATTTAGGCTTTGAAATCCATAATTTCTTCCTTAAATTGTTTTGGAATGTTCTTTGGCAATTCAAAATTGCTTACTCTCTCTGGTTTTTTACTAAAAGAATGTTTTACCATAATATACTTTTCAATAGTAATTAAGCTCCCTGGAATCAAGTAAATTATACAATTATAAACATCGGATGTTCCTCTTTTTATATTAATAGTAAAGGCTTTTCTATCAATGAATTCATCTGAATCCGAACCCTCCATAAACCCCTTGGTTACTCTGTCATTTGATATTCTATAGGACATTTGCCAGAAGAATCTGGAAAATAACCAATAAGCAAAAAATCCAAAGATTACCAAAGTAAAAAAATAACCTGTTCGATGTGTCCCAAATTTCAGAGTTAGTTTATTCTGTATTGGTGAATTTAGAAAGAAATTAAGCGAATCTGATGCTTCGAAAATTGGAATGGAATAGTTAAAAATATCATGAACCGGAACCTCAACGTTGGGAATTATTTTTAATGGTTTCTCAATTCCTCGTTCAATTATTAGTGAATAATAATCAAATGGTGGACGGTTAACTGCTCCATATTTTGTTCTTGTATAGGTTTTAGGAGCTTCATCTCTAATAAGTTGAACATTCGATGTAACTATTTCGTTGAAAGCAATTTGCTCACGATAAACAGTATAGAGATAACCCTTTGATACAATAAAACATGTATTATCTTTTTTATTACATGAAATTGTGTTAACTCTTCCAAAAAATGAACCTGCCAATGCACTAATTATCGCTGAGAAAATAAGAAATGGAATGATTGACTTTGAAATTTGTCGAATTTTTGTTTGTTTTTCTTCCATCATTGTTTCTAATTCTATAAAGTAAAACACCGTTTTTTCATGAAGTCAATATAAAAAAGATAGAGCAAGCCTTGCAGCAATAAAATATTCCCTTTGGCTCGAAGGATATCTGTACATTCAGCAGCATTTTCGCATGCATCTAATAATTTTTTTTTGAAAATTACTCATATGTAGATTCTAATTTTATTCTTTTCATCTGTTTTTTTGTTTGTAACGAACTATTCTTTTCAAAAGAAGGTTTTGGGTTTCAGCTCCATGATTGTTGTCACAAACCGTGGACTCAACACAGCAACAAAGTCTCGTACAGTCTCCTCCAACTCTTTTTGCTCAGGCAAACCGTTTCGCCAAAAACAAGATTCTAAAGTTTGGTCAGGGATATTTGAACGCCATAAACAGGAATCTAAACTTAACAGGGTGTGCTGGCCTATAAAAAGGGTTGCTTCACAAAAAAATGTCCCATTTACAATCCGAAAAACAAGTACAAGCTCCACAGCATCTGAAGCAGACCAAAGAGCAGTTAAGGCAAACATTACATAATTCGTTTTTTTATGTTCTTCGATATGGAGTTGCACTTGGGAGTATGGAATACAAGCGCGGTATCTCAACTCTTCAAGCTCTTTGTTTGCAATAGTCGAGAATACCTCTTCGAGCCATTCTGGAATTATAATATAACTGCTTGGTTCATTCATGCTTTAGAAATTAAGAAAGAGAAAATTTGTTCTGTCTATAGTTTTGAAATGTGATGAGTTCCTTACATTAATGTTGAATC
>JAHEEB010000560.1:0-2752 GCA_024640925.1 Bacteroidota bacterium
CATCAATTTTAGCCTGGAGATTTTCCTGAACTGTTTGCATTTCTTCGAGGTTCTGTCTTAGTTCCTCTTCTTGTGCCATCAGTTCTTCGTTTCTCTGTTTAATCTCCATTTCCATATTGATTACATCAGTAACATCTTTCGAAATACCAAATGTTCCAATAATCTGTCCGCTCTTATCGTACAAAGGCATTTTTGTTGTACTCACGTAATCGACTCGACCATCAGCATGTGTTTCCTTCTCAATTTTATCAATAATGGGTATACCGGTTTTAATGATCCTCATCTCATCTTCATAGGCAGGCCGCGAATGTTCTTCGGTAAAAAAATCAAAATCAGATTTTCCAACCATTTCATCAGCACTACTTACATTGAATAATTTAGCCATAGATTCGCTTGCCTTTAGAAAACGGCTTTGTTTATCTTTAAAATAAATTAACTCTTTGGCGTTCTTAAGCAATGTATCAATTAGATTTTTTTCTTGTTCAAATGCTTCCTGAGCCTTAGTCGCAACTCCCATCTGCCTTCTAAGATCCTCTTGGGTAGCCTGCATTTCTTCCAGGTTTTGTCGTAATTCTTCTTCTTGTGAGTGCAATTCTTCGGATTGAATGCGGTTTTGTTCTAACATTTCCTGGGTTTTTTCATTTGCCTTGGAAATTGCAAGAACTGAAGCTACTGTTTCAGCAAGCTTTTCTACAAATTTAACAACATACTGTTCAAGTTTCTTAATGGAGCCTATTTCAATAACCCCAAGACAACTCATTTCATGAATAATCGGAACAAACAGACTGTGATTTAAAGAAGTTTGTCCAAGACCAGAACGCAACACAATAAAACCATCTGGTAGATTATCTATCTGAATGGTTTTCTTTTCTTTATAGCATGTTCCTACATAGCCCTCGCCTGCCTCAAATTCATATCGTTTTTCGGCATCGGAATCAAAGCAGAAATCTCCCGTTGCCCGCAAAACGATAGAGTCAGTATCTGAATCATCAACAATAAAAATTGCTCCGGCATTTGCATCGATATAATTTACCAATTCACTTATTATATTGGTAGTTAAATCACTTAAATTTTGCCTTTTCTGTGCAATAATGTCACTAAATAATGCAACGCCATCAGTTTGATAACGTAATTCCTTTTCAAAGGAATCATGTTTTTTTAATTCGACACTACGCGACTCTATTTCTTTTATTTTTTGTTCCAATTCAGCATTGGCATCTTTTACTTTTTGCTCAAGGAAAATCTTATCTTTTTTGTTTTTTTCATCATAAAGCTTGTAATATTTGTATGCCAAATAAGCAATTAATATAAAAATCAGAAGTAAAAAGATCTTGCTTTTATACCAGGCAGGAATAACCCTTATGATAATCGATTTAACTTCAGAGGGAACTCCATCATTATTATACCCTCTTACCATAAATGTATATCGACCCGATGAAAGGTTGGTGTAATTTGCTGAAGTGCTGGTTCCACAATCTACCCATTCTTTATCGACACCTTCAAGCATGTATTCATATCTGTTCCTGTCTGCCTGAAAATAGCTCAATGCAACAAAATCTATCCGAATAAAGTTTTCATTATGTCTGACCCTTAACTTTTTAAGGTAATCTATGCTTGTGCTGAGAATTCTGGATTTACCAGGAATAATTAATTTATTATTTACAAATAGATTAGTAAAATGAATGACTGGAACGGTTTTATTAAATAAAATTTCCTTTGGATTAAAGTAGACAACTCCTTTATTACTACCGAAGAACAATAAACCATCGCTATTTTTATAAACAGAACCCATCCTGAACTGATTGTTTGGTAATCCGTCTTCTGTAATAAAGTTTTGAAATTGTTCTTTTTCCGGATCGAACCTGGAAAGACCATTATCTGTAGAAATCCACAATTTACCATTGGAATCTTCTGTAATTGCCATAATTGTACTGTTAGCAAGCCCGTCCGATTCATAATAAGTCTTGAATGTATTTGTTTCTTCGTTATATAACGAGAGTCCTAATGCAGTACCAATCCAATATCTACCTTTACTGTCCTGAAAAAGACAATAAACCCAATTTGATGGCAAACTATCGGTTGAATTTTTATTGTAAAAGAATTTCTTAACTGAATTATCAGACGAATTATATATAGATAATCCTTTATAGGTAGCAATAAAGGCTCTGTCTTTTTTATCAAACATCACAGACAAGCAATAGTCGCTGCTTATTTTGCTGTTTAAACTATTTACTATAGAATATTCAAATGTTTCAGGATTGTAAATGCTAATTCCACCACCATTTGTGGTTACCCAAATTCTACCCTGCTTATCTTCGTCAATATCACGAATATCTTTGCCGGAAATTGTATATGGAGGCGGGTTATCTGTTTTAAAAACGATAAAATCATTTGTTTCTGAATTAAAAAGATTTAACCCGGAATTATACCCTCCGGACCACACTCTACCCTTTGAATCAACAAAAACAGTAAGTGCTGAATTTCCACCATACGATTTGGAATTATTTGGATCTGCTATATAATTAGTAAAACCATTGACTGACATATTCCATAAAGAAATACCTCCGCCATCGGTACCAAACCAGAAATTGTCTTTTGTATCCTTTGCTATAGCAGTTGTGGGACTTTTAAAAATTCCTGAGCCAAAATTGTTATCAGTTATGGTTTTAAAATTTCTTCTGTTTTTATAAATTACATTTAATTCGGAAGCTATCCCTACGCACCAGATATTACCTTCTTTATCAATATAGGG
>JAHEEB010000560.1:2792-4114 GCA_024640925.1 Bacteroidota bacterium
TATTATTTGCATCATGTACAAAGGTTTCGTAGGTGTTGTTTTTAATATCAAACCGGGTTAACCCATCAGCCCAGTTTCCCATCCACAGAATACCATCTTCGTCCTGAGCTACTGATGCAAGCTTTAACAGAGGTAAATGATAAGGGGATTTTGTAGAATACAGGTTATAGAATTTTTTATCTTTTATAACATAGACATAAGATGAATCATTGCTCCCAAACCAAACATTACCACTTTTATCTGGTACAGCAGTGAAAAATTCTTTTGTTGAAACCTGATCTTCATAGTGCCCTTTTTCTTTTGTTCGGGGATTATATGAAAAAATTCCTCTCTCCTGTGTACCTATCCATATAATACCCTCCGGATCCTGGGTTAAACATAAAACAGAAGTGTTGCCAATCCAATTTTCACTAAGATCCTGGTTATGGATCTGAATGAGTTTATAGTTAGAATCAAATTGATATATTTGTTTTCCGGTGCCAAACCAATAGTTACCGCTTTGATCCTGAATTAATGTCTTAACATACGATGTAACCAAAGCAGGTATAGGTTTTTCAAACCGGTCCAATTCCCGATTATAAACACAAACTCCCTGGTTGGTTGCAATCCACATCTGATTGTTTTTATCGATCATTAAATCCATAATGATATTGCCTGGAATAGAATTTGTGTCCTTAACATCAGACTTATAGGTTTTGAAATTAACTCCATCAAAACGGTTAAGACCGTTATAGGTGGCAATCCAGATATAGCCTTCGTTATCCTGAATAAGTTTATAACTACTTTCATTTGCCAATCCATCCTCGACCCCAAAGGTTTTAAACTTAATATCGGTTGCTAAAAGGCTGGGCGAGTATAATAAGCAAATGAATACTATAAATAATATATATATTCTCATCTGAGATGTGTTTTTTTGATGAATTTAGTAATTTTTTCAGTGTTTTGAATACAAATAATCCACCAAAAGAAGGGAAAGATTGTTTGTTCTAAAATGATTCATAAAATAACTTTCTAAAACAAACTTTTTAAAAACTGCACAAAACCGCATCCAGAGTGTTAAATTCGAGTATCGGGGAACAATTATCCATTCGGTTGTTATCGAAAAATCCAAAAGAAATTAAAAAAGGGGTTGTTAAAAACTATTCTTGATAAAATTGACTTTCTCTTGAATTTTTCCAATTAACCATTGTTTTAAATAAATTTGATATCAATCTTTCGGGATCTGATTTTCATTTTTCAGTTTATATTTTCGAACTGGCTTCCTTCGATAAATTAATCGGGTTTTTCCATGTTAAACTCTCGAAATTTAATTTCCGTGTAGT
>JAHEEB010000561.1 GCA_024640925.1 Bacteroidota bacterium
ATCGAAATTTCCAGGGGTATTATATGTATAACTTACAGGATTTTCTGTTGAAGTATTGCCATCCCTGAAATCCCAGTAATAAGATGTTATTTGTGCATCGCCAGGGGTAGATGCATCGGAAAATTGCGCTACGAAAGGTACACATCCGGTTACATCATCAATTTGAAAAGAGGCAACAGGGCCCTTAGCCAGATTAAGAGTATGGATTGTTCTAGATACTGTATCGGAGCCATTAATAATAGTGAGACTAACCTGGTAGGTTCCATTTGAAGAATAAACTTCTTCGAGAATTTTGTCTTTAGAGAAGATTACACCACCCTTTCCAAAATTCCACATATAAGTCAATCCGGGGTTTATAATGTTTTCGTTATAAAAAGTTACAATTGAAGGAGCACATTTATTACTGACAACAAAACTAAAAGGAGCAGCAGTTTGAGAAAAAACAGTATGATTGGTTACAAAAAAAACAGCAATGCTGAAAGCAAGATACTTTTTGACAGATTTTTTATAATATTGTAACAAAGTCATTTTGCCTGGATTATTTTATTTTAAATTTTATGTGCAAAATCAATTCAAAATTAAATGCCTTAAATGTAATAAATCTAATTCTGGTTTTATTCATTTTTGCTGGCGTAAAAAATTATGCACAAGATATTCATTTTTCTCAATTTAAGTCAACACCCCTTTTTATAAATCCCGCAAACACAGGAATTTCCACTTCTGATATACGTTTTTCAAACGATTACCGCAGTCAATGGCAACAGATAGATAAACCATACAACACCCTTATGCTGGCGTTTGATGCCAGAATGAATGTATACAACCGGAGAATTGGCATAGGAGCAATGGTGGTGCATGATCAATCATCCGGTGATTATCTTAATTCGGATAAGTTTTTTCTTTCGTTCAGTCATACATTTTTTTACAGGAATCAGCAGATAGTTATAGGACTTCAGCCTGGTTATGTTTTGAAAAAAATAAGCAACAACAGCATTACTTTTGGCAATCAGTTTGATCCGAATGGACAGGTGTTCGATCCTTCAATCCCCAGCAATGAGGTAGATTTAAATGATGATCTGAGCTATTTCGATTTAAATGTGGGGGTGCTTTGGCAAACAAGGATCAAAACCATCCTTCCGGCTTTTGGAGTTAGTATTGATCATATCAATCGACCGATAGAGTCTTTCTATACTGATAATTCTGAAAAACCCCTTCCCCTGAAATACACAGCTCATGGGAATATATCTATTCCGGTAACAAAAAAGTACCTGATTGAACCACAGGCATTGTTCAGTTATACAAAAGGAAGTAAGGAATTCATCGGAGGAGCCTCGTTGTATTATTACCCAGGCATTCAAAACCTCAAACTTGAAAGGCTGTATGGTATTTCGGCGCTAAGAATTAATCCGGTCCGCAATTTTGATGCGTTGATTCTTGGCGTGGGTATTGATATTGCTGGGTTTGATATTTGTTTTACTTATGACATCAATGTCTCTTCATTGAGAGAAGTTTCAAGATACCAGGGAGCTTATGAAATATCCGTACTATATAACATCAGCCGGAAACAAAATACTCACAAGGCTGAGCCATGTTTCATGCTTTAATCTACTGAAATTGAAAACACGTAAACCTATCCATATTTGTAAAAAGCTTTTTTTCTGTGTTTTAATCACATCTCAACTAAATTGCTTGATGGCTGCTGATGCCGCAAAGACCGATTCACTCAGAACAAAACAAAAAGAATTGAAAAGACAGGCAACCTATTTTTATCGCCAGGGTGATGTTTATAAAGCCATTGAGTATTTCCAGAGCTACCTCGAATTAAATCATAAAGACGTAAAGTCAACCTATCGTCTGGCAAGTTTATATTACGAGACCCGCGATTATCGTCTGGCAAAAAATTATTTCGATTCGGTAATTTCCAAATCGCCCGGTAAATATCCTTTAAGTAAGTATTACCGTGGTGTTGTTTTGATGAATATGCAAGAATATCAGAAAGCAGAACAAAGTTTTGTTGAATTTCGAAAGACCTATAATGGATTAAAGGATAAGGGCAACTATAGACGAAAAGCCCAGGTTCAGATAGACAATTGTGTTTGGGCACAAATGCATATAGACTCCATTGAAAATATAGCTATTGATCATCTCGACTCAACAGTTAACCAGCCACACATAGAGTTTAGCCCTTTTTTGCTGAACGAAAACACTCTTGTTTATGGTTCGTTACGTGACGATAAAAGAGATTTGCGTAAACTATATATGGCTGAAAAGCAGGGCCAGAAATGGGTTTATGAGAAACCATTCGATGATATTGTAAACGAGGGATATATTCACACGGGTAATGCTGTATTCTCAGCTGATGGGCAAAGGATGTATTTTACCCGATGTGAGAAAAACTGGCAAAATAAACTCATCTGTTCGATCTATAAAAGCGAGTTTATCGATAACCGTTGGCAGGAGCCACAACGACTACCGTATCCGGTGAATGATGAGAACTATACTGCAACCCAACCAGCTCTGGGAAATAATCTGCGCACAGGCTCTGATATTCTTTATTTCGTTTCCGACAGACCTGGTACCAGGGGAGGACTTGATATCTGGTATACCGAGACCGACAAACAAACAGGGGAATACAAAGAACCTAAAAATTTGGGCAAGGCAATAAATACGTATGATGACGAATGCAGTCCTTTTTACGACGTCATAAACCGGAATCTTTACTTCAGTTCAAAAGGCCATCCCGGGTTTGGTGGATTTGATGTATTTAGGTCAACAGGCTCTGCAAAACAATGGACCGATGCTTTACCATTGCCCAAACCAATCAATTCTTCATACGATGACACCTATTTTAGCACCAATTCGGGCACACAGGGTTTTTTTACATCAAACCGGCCAGGCTCATTTAATTTGGATAATGGAAGTTGTTGCGATGATATCTTCTTTTTCCGGTATAATGATTGTGTAAAAGCCACCGTAGTCGGGAAGGTTGTGAACAGCACGAATTACGATTTTTTCCGCGAGGTAAATTCCCGTTATCGTTTAGATTTGGAATATCCAAAGGATAATATTCCTGTTGAAGGAGTTCCAATATTTGTATATTCGGGTGATAGTATAAGAAATGAACTGCTTGTATCGCAGACCAAATCGAAAAAAGACGGAAGTTTTTCTCTTGAGCTAGACATGGGAAAAGATTATTCACTGATAGTAAAAAATTATGGGTTTTTCGATAAAAAACTAAAAATAAGCACAAAAGCTATAGATTGTACCGACACGATTATGGTTGGTATAACACCTGTTAATTATATACCTGAAATTACTGTTCGGGTAAATGTTTATTACGAACATGACAAATCAAAACTTCTTCCTAAAGGAGAGAGAACTCTTGATACTGCCTTGTTGCCTCTGTTCGATTTACTTCCGAATGCAATTGTCGAAATTGGGTCGCACACCGATAGTACTGGAACAGACAGCTATAATATGAAACTTTCACAACGACGGTCGGAAAGCGTTGTTAATTACCTGGTAAGTAAGGGTATATCTATCGATCGGCTGATTGCAAAAGGATATGGAGAAAGCAGGCCCATAGCTCCAAATACAAATCCCGATGGCACCGATAACCCTGAAAACCGTGCACTTAACAGAAGAACTGAATTGAAAATAGTTGGCCAAATCAGTTCATTCTACCACGAAGAATAAGACAAAAGAAAAAAAATGAAAGATATTTTACATTCCTTACCAAAAAAGATTCTGATTCTAATTGTTGTTATTTCAGGCATTCAAAATATAAATGCCCAATATGCCGATGGAACGAATGCCACAAAAGAGTATTACGACATGCTCAAAAATAACTTGAAAGAAGAAACAGCGAAAGAATTCGATTCTTCTGCTATCAGTTCAACAACTACATTAATCATACATGTACATGTTGTTAACAATGTTGAAGGCGATGATGGTGGGTTTACAGAACAGATGGTATCCGGATTTCTGGATGATGTTAATTTTTATTTTAGGCCGATTGGCATAAAATTTCAGATTGGAAGTTTCGATACAGTTATGGAGTATGTTTGTGGAACAGTAATTGATGAAGAAGAAGATATTGAATTGTTCA
>JAHEEB010000562.1 GCA_024640925.1 Bacteroidota bacterium
GAGCGGTTGGGAATATAGTTCTGTATATGAAGGTCGTCAAAGGACAGCAGACGATTTATTGTGGGATCCTGGATGTGGCTTCGTTGGGTATAGCTATGGAGGCGCAAACTGGGGTGGTGTAGGACCTAAGCCAACTAATAATTCACCTGTTCAGGGAGGAGGCAGTGCATATTTGAATCCGTGGGCAACTAATGACCAATGGCTTATGAGTGCATCCCCAAGCGCTGCACAAAACTCTATGCATCAAGGACTTATTTATAACAGGCAGTTGGTTGGAATGAATTACCATTATGAAACTACTCGTTCAAGTTATACTGATTCAGAATGTACAATACCGGGCACAAAAATTACTAATACTAGAGTTTATGATGATGAGGTGAGTAAACCCTCAGGACAAGGGGATGGCGAAGGTAAAAGAGGTTGGGTAATTTCCGAGGGAAATGCAGCTGGTGCGCTTGGTCCAGTTGGAGGTATGATTGATGTAGGAATTGTTGTCGATAGTCATGGTGATGCTAGTCATTATTTAACAATTGGATGGGTTATTGGTTATGGAGGTTCTGTAGGTGTTGGAGCTTCAAGAACTTCTAAAGGCTTTAATCTCAAAGATTTTCCAGGTTGGTCAGAAGGAGTTATGATTCAAGTGCCATTTACTCCTGCTGGTATTGAAGGGTTCAAAAATTTAGAATCGGGATGTGAATATGATTATCTTGGAAACAAATATTCCGGTGGGGGAGTGAATATAGGTGTGGGCGCTATATACGGCGGTTATAAGTCTTATACTATTCTACTTCCCGATACTTATGGGGAATATTATAGAGCTACAGGTTATTTTCCATTAACATATTATTAGTCTTGTCATTCCCCTATGTTCTGCCAAATGATTTTTAGAACAAAGTAGGCTTTTAAGATTGCAAAAATTATTTGAAAAAAAATATTAACATGGACTTTTTCACAACTTTTATAATAACAACAATCCCTGCTGGAGTTTCTACTCTATTCTTGATCATAAACAAAAGAAATATTGATAATGTGCTATTAAAATTAGACAATCAATATATTAGCAAGTATTTTTCTCAAAACCTTTTGAGAATTGTTAAAGCTTATAAGATTGGTTCTTTTTTAACAAAGAAGGAAAGAAATCTTTTATTAATAACTATTTTATGTAGAACAATTGGTTTGATCACTGTAGTTTTATGGGGAATGCTTTTTTTATTTTTCCCCGATAAGATTCTTCCTTAATCTTACTTGATACCTTGTGTTTTGAGATTTCTTGAAATATCAAAAAGCCCGGCTTCGTTCCGGGCTTTTTGATTAAATACTTTAAAGGTTTGTATATTTAAGACCTTTTATACCTTTAAAAACTTTGTCATTGTTAGAGATAAGTGTGTAGTCATTGGTAATTGCAGTGGCAGCGATAATGGCATCCAGTGTTTTAATTTTTTTGTTACGGCGTACTGTTCACACAATGCGAGATAACATCGATGGTAATATCTAAAACATCACTATCAGTTATCAGTAATGGAATTCTTTACATATTGTTCCTTAGCTGTGTCCGTTTTCAAGCAAAGCAGTAAGCAGTTCTATTTGTAATAACCGAAATGTAAGGTACGGCATCAATAACAGAATCCATAAACTTCAAGCCACTTGGAGGAAGAGAAGCCGAAAAATAATCAGAAACTACATTAGTGTCGATTAAATACCGTTCCATTCGCTACGCATTTTTTGATATGGTCGTTTAATTAAAAAAGCAGGAACAATGGAAGGATGGGGTTGTAGCATGAAAATTCCTCGAAAACCCCTTCCCTCAAGAGTATGAAGTATTCAGGAGTTGTAATACCATCCCCTGAATAGGGGACGGAATAAGCGTCAGTTGTATTCTATTGTTGATAATTGACTACAAAGATCAATTCTAAAAAAGTCTGAAAACTGGCACAACCATAATCCTTCCCTTACCTAGGGGAAGGCATGTCAACATTGAAAAAGCAGGAACAATAGAAGGGGTAGGAGGTCGGAGATGGTTTGTAATATGAAATTTTTCAAAACCCCTTTCGGGGACGGGCGTCAGTGGTATTAAATTGTTGATAATTGGCTACAAAGATTCATTCTAAAGGAGTTTGAAAACTAACACGACTATAATCCTTCCCTTTACCCTAGGCTAAACGTAGAATGCCCAAACATAGGCACAAAAAATAATACAAAGCTCTTGAGGCTGTCCAAAAAGTAAATTTGCCACCAAGGCACAAAGCCCCCAAGACTCACAAAGATCTTATTTAAAAGACATTAACCTTAGTGATACCTTTGTTTCTTAGAGTCTTCGTGGCTATTTATCAACTTTTTGTACAGCCTCTTCTTTATTTTTGTAGCATTTGCTACTAGCTAATATTCACAACCGAACAACAGACGAAATAGAAGAGTTTTTTTGGGTTTTAGAGATTTAGTGGCAAATAAAATTATAAGATCCAGTTCATTTCTGCATTCTATAGCAGTCCAAAAATGTTGAATATCTGTATATTTATATATAATTATTCTGTTTTTTAATTAAAAAATGATACTTGAAAATGGACAAAAATGATTAGCCATTTCAAAAAATGATAGCTCATATTCAAAAAATGATTCGTTGAAACCTTAACTTAAGTTGTATTTTTCACTGCCCGTTTTAACATTTTTTATGACCCTAACCTAAAAAAAAGAAATATGAAAAAACAGCTTACTCTCTTATTAAATCAGGTTAAAGCTTTCTGGCTGGTTTATCTTCTTGAATAACCAGAAGTTTCGTACTACCCATCAGTCAACAGAATTTTTTTACTCCTAATTATTAAAAAAATTGAAATCTGTCTGATGTATAAATTATCTAAAAAACAAGTAACTAATTTATTATGAAAAGAATACATTCATTTCATACGTATTTTGGCATTCTATCTATCGCCCTCATGCTCGTAGTGCAAGGGTGTAAAGAAGATCCGTATTATGCACGGCCAGAATCGTTAGAACCAGTTATATACAAACAACTTGAAGAAAGAGGTAATTTTAAAAGTTACCTGGCTTGTGTCGATAGGGCAAATTATAAAGATGTATTAAACAAAACCGGATATTTTACAGTTTTTGCACCTACCGACGAGGCTTTTGCTGCATTTTTAAGTGAACACAATTATGGTTCTGTAGAAGCCATTGATCTCGAAACGGTTAAAAAAATTGTAAACTTCTCCATTGTTTATAGTGCTTACACCAAAGAAAGGCTTGATGATTATCAGTCGTCCGATTCTTCAACATGGCGTGAGGATATGGCTTTTAAAAGGCGCACTGCCTATTATAAATGGGTATACCTCGATACAGTTGATGGCCAACCAATGTATGTTGTTGATATGAATGCTGTTGGTGAAGAAGATGATCCTGCCGGTACCTATCAGAGCAATGACTATAATAATAAGCATATTCCCTATTTTACTGAGAATTATTTTAGCTATAAGAATCTATCAGCCTATGATTATAATTATTTCTACCCTGAAACAGAATTTACAGGATTTAATGTTGTAAATGCCCAGGTGGTTGAATCCGACAATTTAGCTGAAAATGGGGTATTTCATATAGTAGATAAGGTAATATTGCCATTACCCTCCCTGGATGATTTAATCGGTAGTAAACCTGAGTATAGTGAATTTAAACGTCTGATCGATAGGTATCTGGTTGAGTATAATCTTGGTAGTACCGAACTGCACGATCTGTATGAGAAAGCAACAGGAACCAGGCCGAATATTTATGTTAAGGAATATCCCGATTTGCTTTTTGCTCCTGGTTGTGAGAATTTCTTACGTTATGGGTTGGGAGAAGATTATGATGCTCAGATAGATGGATGGACTCTGTTTGTGCCCACCAACGATGCTATCCAGGATTTTTACGATACTAAATTTTTAGAATTTTATGGTTCAGTTGACGCTATGCCAACGCAAATAATAGCTGAGTTTATAAATGCCCACTTTTTCAGGACTTCTGTTTGGCCAAGTAAGTTTGATGTAACAACAAATCCTTTTGGAGAACCTGCCAGGTTTAATGCCGAATCGGATGTGGTAGATAAAAAAATTGCAAGCAACGGTATTTTTTATGGCGT
>JAHEEB010000563.1 GCA_024640925.1 Bacteroidota bacterium
TGTATTCTATTGCTTATAACTATAATTCAAACAATCAGCTGATTTCTTCAATATATTCGAATGGTATAAGTGTTACATATTTTACTGACATATATGGTAGAATTTATCAGGAGAAAACAACCCAAAATGGTGTAAACATAGTAGAATACCATAGACCAAGTGATGACAATACTTACTTTACTGCTTCTCATTTTGCGAATGGTAATTGGTATTTCCAAGAGATCTATTCTATAAATTCTGATATCAATGGAAATTATGATGAAACAAATCCACTGAACATTTTTCGCCTGAACTATTTTTACAGGCTTTCAACTTTTGGAATGTATTAAATATTGTAAAAATGCTGATATACAATAGTTTAAAATGTATATCAGCATTTTTTTATCTAATTTAATATCAGATACTGTCATTCAAAGGAAGATAGTAAAAATGTTGATTTCCAAAAATTTTCTCTGATGTGAGAGAAAAACATTCTGGTTATGAGTTGGAAAATCGCAAATTATTAAGTATTATGCATTTAAATTTGAAAATGAAAAAAAAATACAACCTTCTCTTTATTGCACTGTTTACGTTCATTACTGTTATGGGACAAAATAATGATTCCGTTTTCTATTTGAATATAGAAAGGATATACAAATTAAAAGTCCTTGAAACGTATGATCCTTCGGCAATTATTCCACAAATACAAATAGCATACCCTTATTCAGCCTACGACTCAGTTACAAAGTCATTAAGAATTCTGGATATTTACCCTGATTGCTACAGGACAACCGACACAACAAAAGCAATTATCAGGGTTTCAAAACGTATTGATAAATCATTTGGTGATGGTGAAACAGATGATTTGATTCAATTTTATAACACTTCCGAAGTCATTGATCCTCAAATAACTGCTGATAGTGTGTCTTTTAATGGAACATTCTATTTAAAAATAAAGGATTCGCCCATGGTTTTTAAGCCATCTGATTCATACTCCTTTGATTACGGCCGTATTTATAAGGAAAAAGGGCTGAAATATGAATCGATCATTGAATATTCTGTAAAGAATTATGGAACGATAAGAAGATATGTCGATTGTGAGATCGGCCATTAACATCAAAAAAAACCTTATTTAATAAAAAGATGAATCTTACAACACAACAATTCCCATTTATATTTCTTAATCATGGAGAAATAAATCTTGAATATGTAAACAAGAATACTGAGTGCTATATATGGTTCGGCCGCGAAGTAACTGCTGTTGAACGGAAGCTGATAGTTGAAACCTGCCCTCCTCCTCTATCCGGACTGTTTGTATGGGGTGAGTGTTTTGCTTATTTTGGCAGTGGGGGCGATACCTATGATTTTGATATTGTTGAAACCTATGCCGGAAAAAAAATATGCGAAAAATTGAATAAAATAATGATGGCTGAGGAATTCGATGAAGATGAAGAGAACGATTATGAGCCCTATATGGAAGATAGAAGTGGTAGTTTTCCTGAAATAAAGATGAAATCAATCGATTTTTCCGACTTTGATAATGCTTTTAGCGATTTGCTGTCAGTTTGTGTGCCTCGTATGAGTTCAGATATGGATAATTGGGCAAAGCAAATAAACCAGGTTATTCCAGTTGAATTTATTAAAGGCCCTCATGGAGTTGAAGATGAAGATGATTGGAATACATGGAGTTTTCAACAGCTCGACATGGCATTAAATACTATTATTGGCTATATCGAAAAAAGAAAAAATGATTTTTCGAACGTTCAGCAAAAAAACATTCCATCAGAATCGAATGAACCTTCTAATTCATACAAGTTGGAATTATTACCTTATTCTGAACGAATCAGGTATTTTGGATATATTTTCAATGATATCATATCGAAATATTCCAGTCAAACAGAAGATAAGAAGATTAGCGCTGAAGAAAGAGAAAAAAGGCTTAAACTGGCTGATCTTATTTATAACCTTGATGAAATTACAGATAGTTTCGACCGGTTGTCTATCGAAGAACATAACATACAGCACAACTCTCATATTATTGTCTCTGCTCTGCATGGCTTAAGCCCCCAGGAACGAATTTCAGAAATTGAAAAGCTTCACTCATATACACAGTTGGCTTATTATGCATCGTATGATGCTTTAAAAGCGAATGATTTGTTAACCTATTCCAATCCAAAAAAAATTCTGGAAAATCTTATCGAAAAAATACCTGTTCATAGACAAAAATCTGTTACAAGTATTTTGAGTATGATAGCTCACAATTTAATTCATGTAACCCCAGCCTATAAAATTCCAGATAAAAAGTATTCAAAAGAAGCATCAGAAATATTTACACTTATTTGTAACAGAAAAGATGCTACAGAAAAGGATTTCATAACAGGAACCGTGTGTTGCGAATGGGCTAATAATCCAAATCAAGGAACTATAATCGCTGAAATTGGATTGAGAATATATACTAAAAGCAAACAATTGATTCATAACTCTATTTCTGTATATAATTTATGCAATAATCATAAAAGAGCAAATGAATTATTAGCAATTTATGAATCGATTCTTGATAAACCCGATGAAAATTTTATCCTTAATAAATCTTTTAACCTGATAAAAACAAACGAGCATAAAGAAGCAAAAGAAATTCTTGAAAAGTATTTAGAACAAGGTGGTGAAAAAACGCCCAATATACTGGTAAACTTAATCTATGTATGGAGAAATCAAATTCCCGATAAATCTGTACTTGATAAATATTTAGTTGAAATAACTGAACTGATAAAAGGCAATTCTTCTTACCAGGCCGATAATCTGCTCGAAAACTTCCTGGGATTAACCAGTTCACAAGGGTATAATAAGGAAACCATTGAATTAGGAGATTACCTGTTTGAAAAAAATGGAAATATTCCGCCCAATTGTTGGGTTAACTATACATATGCAGCTTTTTTCATGGAAGAGTACCATCAAAAGGTGGTCACCAAAATGGACAGCCTGTTGCCTGAACTGGAAAATCATTTAGGCAAAAATCCTATGTCATTTGCAAATCTGGCATGCATTTATGTAAAATTGAAAAATAAAGATCGGGCAATTAACTATTTAAAACTATGTAAAAAACATAAACATCCGGCTTTTTCTACATTTATAACGGATGAAGATTTCAAACCATTGTGGAAAGATGCTGAATTCCTTAAACTTTTCAATTAAGATCATTTAATATATTTATAGAAATTTATGATATAACCTCCTATGAAGACTACCCTTTTAAAAAGGAGTTATATCCAATCAGTTTATTAAAAATTAATCTACTCAAAAATTATCAAAATCAAATTTTTATGAGCGAACAAAAATGTTTAAGTTGCCAGGGAGAGCTGGAATACGCCGGAGGTAACATGTATGCACGTTGCAAAAGCTGTAACAGCATGTTCATGAACATGAATAATGTTTTAACACCCTATCCTGTGGATGAAGCTACCCGGCCAATGATTGAACAGGCACTAGGATTTGCACCCAGCGCTTCAGCAGTTGTAAAACCAGTAGCCCCTAAATCATGTATGATATGTTCTACTGACTTTGAAGTTGTAGAAAAAGATGATTCAGTTTTTACACGTTGCCCAAGGTGTGGTGCATTATCGCAAGTGCAGGGTGCCGGTGGACTGGTTCCAATTAATGTAACACCTCCCGGTGGTGGATGGAATCCAAAATTCCAGGCCATGTTCGAAAAAGAACTCGGATTTACCTATAAAGAAAGAAAAATGCCGATTGGAATTCCGGAATAAGCAAAATGTAGGTTGTCCAAAAAGTATATTAAAGTGAAAAAGACTCAACGACTCACAAAACTCTTATTTTAAAGATATTAACCTTAGTGATACCTTTGTGTCTTAGAATCTTCGTGGCTATCGACTTTTTGGACAGCCTCTTTCTCCATTAAATTTATGATCCGTTAAAGTAGAAATAATAATTTTAATAGATTTGTACAAAAGGTAATTATAGGTAAAACCAATTTTTCTTAAAAACAGTATGGATAAGTTAAAAACTTTACTAACTCTTATATTAGGAACATTAATACTTTTTATAATTGGATTATATAATGGATACCCTCTCGTTTATTCTGATACCGGTACA
>JAHEEB010000564.1 GCA_024640925.1 Bacteroidota bacterium
TAAAGCTTTTAGTTTTTCCTTCGCAGCAACTCCGAACTTCTGTTCTTCATCAACAATCAGAAGTCCGAGATCTTTAAACTTGATATCTTTCCCAAGTAAGCGATGCGTGCCAATAAGAATATCTACCTTTCCATTAGCGGTATCATCTAGAATTTTTTTCTGATCAGCGGCTTTTCTGAGACGGCTGATATGTTCAACCTTGCAGGGGAAGTCTTTTAATCTGTCTTGAAAAGTATTATGGTGCTGTAATGCCAGAACGGTTGTAGGCACAAGAACAGCTACCTGTTTGTTATCCGTAACCGCTTTAAATGCTGCCCTAATTGCAACTTCAGTTTTTCCGAAACCTACATCGCCGCAAATCAGCCGGTCCATTGGAATTTGCTGTTCCATATCGCTTTTTACCGCACCAGTAGCTTTCTCCTGGTCTGGTGTATCTTCATAAATAAAAGAAGCTTCAAGTTCTTCCTGAAGATAAGTATCAGGCGAGAAGGCGAATCCCTCTTGAGCTTTCCGCTTGGCATAAAGGGCAATCAAATCTTTGGCTATATCCTTGACTTTCCGCTTGGTGTTTGTCTTCAGTTTCTCCCATGCCCCAGAACCAAGCTTATAGATTTTGGGAGCTTCATCATCTTTACCTTTGTATTTCGAAATTCGGTGAAGGTTGTGAATACTAACAAACAGAACATCATTATCGCGGTAAACCAGCCTGATTACTTCTTGTACTTTTCCGTTTTGTTCTACTTTTTGGAGTCCGCCGAAACGGCCGATACCATGGTCAATATGCACCACAAAGTCACCAGGTTTGAGATCTTTTAGTTCCCTAAGAGATAAAACAGCTTTGCTCGATTGATATGAATGGATCTGGTATTTATGATACCTGTCAAATATTTCATGGTCGGTGTAACAGCAAAGCTTGAGGGTTTCATCTATAAAACCACTGTGGATGGCTTTCAATACGGGTTTAAAATCAATTCCATGATGTGTATCACGGAAAATATCATTTAAACGTTCTATTTGTTTTTCGTTATCAGAAAATATTAGTGTATGATAAAGCTGTTCGATATGATTTTTAAGATCAGTACCCAACAGATTAAAATTCTTATTAAAGGCCGGTTGCGGGTGGGTATCGAACCCGAATACTTTGCTGGCTTGGTAATATGGACGTTGAGCAAATTCAATTACCGTATGTTTACTTATTTCTGCCAGAAATTCGCTACCCTGCCAGAGAGTTGACTGCTTTTCCGAATCGCCACCTTCGAACTGTGTTGCTTCGTAAAGGGCCGATATACGCTGAGCAATAAGCGGAATGCTGTTGCACCATACTGTCGATTCAGGAGGAACAGCTTCAATGATAGAGATTCTTCCCCGTCCATGAACCCTGGCGTCGAGATTAGGCAAAACAGAAATTTTCTTATACCGGGTCTTTGAAAGTTGTGATTCGGCATCGAAAGAGCGAATTGACTCTACTTCATCTCCAAAAAAATCGATACGATATGGATTTTCTGCTGTGAAAGAAAAGATATCGACAATACTTCCTCTAAGAGCAAACTGGCCAGGTTCATAAACAAAATCAACCAGTTCGAATCCATATTCGTCAAGTACTTCGTGAACAAATTCTATACTTATTTTTTCTCCTTCGTGAATGTGTAATGTGTTTTCTTCAATTTTTTGTTTGCCGGCAACCAATTCAACAAGAGCTTCTGAATGTGTAACAATGATCAACCGTTGTTTCGTGTTATTATTTATTTCGCTGATTTTATTCAGGACATTGGTACGCAGAATTATATTTCCATTCTCGGGTTGTTTATATTGAACCGATCGTTTGTAAGATGAAGGAAAAAACAAGATATTTTCTTCATCAACAAGCATATTACGAATATCATTAAAAAAATAGGCGGCACTATCCTTTTCATCAAAGGAAAAGATGTGCACTCCCTTATTATCTTCGAGCAATGCAGAAATAAGCATACTCATCGATGAGCCTGATAGTCCCTGGAGTGAAATGCGTCCCGATTCGATACCCAGTTTGTCTTTCAGCGATGAAAAATACGGATGTTTCTTATAGTGCCGGTAAATTTCCTGTAATATCAAAACCCTTATAAATTTGAAACAAAAGTCGTATTTAAAGTTTAAAGATCAAAGGGTAGATTAAAAAGATTGCAAGAAATTACAGAAAGTTATTTACTCTGCAATCATAAGTTATTTGTGTTTTTATAAAATAATTTGGATACTTTCTAATGAATTGCACAAAAGAATAAAAATTATATTTGCCAATTATTTGAGTGTAAAAACAAGTGGTATAAGATGAATATTGTAAAAGTTTTACTGGTATTATTGGGCACAATATCGCTGGGGATTGGCATTATAGGCATTGTTATTCCAGGGTTACCAACTACTCCATTTCTTTTACTTACTGCTGGTTTATATGTTAAAAGTTCTGACAGACTTTATCAGAAATTAATTTCAAGCCAATACCTGGGAGCATATATTCGAAATTACCAATCGGGAAAGGGTATGACTCTTAAAGCAAAGCTTTACTCTATTTTACTAATGTGGATAATGATATTTATTTCTTGTGTATTTTTCATTCCTACCGGAACAATTAAACTGGTTGTTTTATTTTTTGGATGTATTGGGACAATTGCAATGGGACTATTGATACCGACAGCAAAAAAAGAGCAATAGAATTTGTGCTTTAATTACTCAGAAAAAGATTTAGTTGGAGGTTAATCTATAGTGTGCTCTACCCATATAAGTAATGAAGTATTGTAACCTAAATCTTGTGCAATTTTCAGGTAGTCTTTTTTGATGTTTTCCGGGATTGAAACCTCACGGGAAAGAATCCAAAGATAACTAAGATTTTTTCCGGCAATTAAAGCGTACTTATATTCAGTGTCTAATGCAATAACATTATAACCCGAATAAAAGGGGCCAAAAAATGATACTTTCAGCTTTGCTTCATTTGGTTCCCCAACCAGCTTTGCTTTTCCAATTGCCTGTTTCCATTCTTTGGTTAAATAATTGTACCCACGGTTATCGACTTTAATTGTGCCATCTTTATTAAGTGAATAATTGGCAGTTGTATTATTCAGGTTACGTTCAAACCGAAAATCCAACCGGGCAATCTCATACCATTTGCCTAAGTATTTTTCCGAATCGAATGGTTTTACTGCAACAGCACCGTTGGGAATCGAAGCACATGAACCAAGGCTTAATAAACCGATTATGGATATAAAGGTTGTTTTTATTTTGTTTCTCATACCGGTTATTTATTTATATACCTAATAAAGGTAAGCAAATAATACCTAATATGCTCTAATATTTCTACCTTCAATAAAATTAATAAATGACTGGTTCACAACTTTGTTTCCACCCGGGGTGGGGTAATTTCCTGTAAAATACCAGTCGCCAGTATGGTTCGGACAGGCTTTATGAAGATTATTAATTGTTTGATAAACAACTTTCAGGTCGGCCTGTATATCACTGGTCTTTAACATCAATGAAATTTTATCAGAGATTTGTTCGTCAGTAAAAGGGGCATAAATTTCTTTTACATAATTAACAATTTCTTCTTTAGGCAACTCCTGCTGGGCTTTCGATTTTTTATAAACGTCGTTTATAATAGACTCGCGACCAGTGTCCTTTAATAGTTCAATAGCAGCCCTGAAAGCAATAAAATCGTTAAGCTTAGTCATATCAATACCATAACAATCGGGGTACCTGATTTGTGGTGATGATGAGACTACCACTATCCGTTTTGGTTTTAACCTGTCGAGAATGCGAATTATGCTATATTTTAGGGTTGTGCCCCTTACAATAGAATCGTCGATAATTACCAGATTGTCAACTCCCTGCCTTATAGTCTTGTAAGTTATGTCGTAAACGTGACCTACCAAATCATCTCTGCCTTCATCCTTCGAAATAAAAGTACGAAGCTTTATATCTTTTACCGCAACCTTCTCAATCCGTGGTTTTAGAGAAAAAATTTTGGTGAGTTCCTCGCGGGTAATCTGGTTTTTATTGGCCAGAATTTTTTCAGTATAAACCTTCTGCATATATTCCTCAACGCCATTAATCATTCCATAGAAG
>JAHEEB010000565.1 GCA_024640925.1 Bacteroidota bacterium
TGGGTGTTTGTTTTTAAAATTTAACCCGCCACAACCCGGGCAAACAGAATCGCCCCTGGTGTAAAATCGTGGACATAATCCACAATCAATTCCACAACAGCCAATTGTACTATATTTTTTCAATACTTCTGTCATGTTTATTCCAACATCCGGTTTAATTGGAATTATTTCATCATGCCTAACATAATCCGGTCGAACATCTTATCGGAAAAAATTCTTCGCCCGAAGAGAATGAACTTTGCCCCTCCCCCAACAGCATACCTTGTTCTCGGACGTTTTGATTTCACAGCTTTAGCAATTGCTTTTGCTACAACAATGGCTTCAGATCCTTTCTTTTCAAAATTCCTTAGCATATTTTCGTGCTTTAGTACCAACTCACGATAGGCAGTATTGCCCGAAGCTTTTACCAGGTTTTCGCGGGCTATGGAATTCCATTCTGTTTTAATAGCTCCCGGTTCAATAATAATCACATTTATGCCAAACTGCTTAAGCTCCATCCGCATACAATCGCTCAATCCCTCAACAGCATATTTTGTGGCATGATACCATGTACCATGTGGTTCACCGAATTTTCCTACAACTGACGATACATTAATGATACGACCCGATTTCCGGGCTCTCATATACGGAAGTATCAGTTGGGTTAGCCTGGCTAATCCAAAAACATTCACTTCAAACTGATACTTTGCCTCTGACATGGGAACATCCTCAATAGAACCATAAGAACCATACCCCGCATTATTTACCAATACATCGATTTGGTTTTCAGCATCAATTATTTCCTTTACGCCATTAATCATAGAAGTGTCATCGGTAACATCCATGCTTATTAAACGTATTCCTTTCTCTTTTATATCCTGCATTTTTTCTAATCGGCGGGCGGCACCATAAACAATAAAGCCTTGTTGTTGTAATAACAAAGCTGTTTGTTTTCCTATTCCTGAAGATGCCCCGGTTATTAATGCTACTTTTTTCATTGTTGAATCTGATTAATTAGATATCCAAATTAGTCAATAAAAAGTTTTTGATGATGATTCTGGTAAGAAAATTAGTTTACCATGCATTACCATGAATGGTTTGAATCCATGCCAGTTAATAAGTATGGGGAATTACAAGTTACTTCTCATAATAGATCCTTCTACCTTTCACTATTTTTTTGTATTCTTCAAAATCATATCGTAATATATGGGCTCCTAATTTTAATGCTACCCCGGTGTCAACTCCATATTTCTTATCTGCTAATTGCAACATAGTATCCACAACACAAGGATGTTTAAAATCTTCTCGTTTAACTTTAACAGGCATATTATTGATTGTATAAAAATAAATCCAATCCATAATGATGTTTTGTTCCAGCCATATTTTTTCTTTATCTGTTAAACTGTATTCGGCATTATCAATGATAACAGGCTCAAAATTCAGATTCAGGTATTTATAATAATTATTATATACATCATCAAAGGACAAGGCTGTCAGATTGCTGAACAGACAGTTTACATTATCGTTCTTTACCCTCAGTTTATTTTTTACAGCTTTTATAACAAATTGAATTTTAGTATCAATTTTCTTTTCAGACTGATAAAAATATATCTCATTCGGATTATTAGATTTTTTCATATCTATCTATACATTCGTCCTAAAATCCCGGTGCATCTATCTCTACTTCTTTACAGATTATTAAAAATTGAAAATAACAATTTCTTATTAGATTTTAGTCCTTAAAGTACAGAAATTCGCATATCACAAACGGTTTGGTTCGTGAAAACATAACCCAAGGCATATGGAAGTTTCGCCTAAAGTACCAATCACTGTTCACTATTCACTATTCACTGATCACTAATCACTGATCACTAATCACTGATCACAGATCAAAAAAACCGGTCAACTTGGTCAACCGGTCTCTATTATTATGCCGAATTTATTCTTTTATAATCTTTCGAATGTATCTTTTTCCATCATTACAATCTATATGAGTAATATATGCACCAGAAGGCAGCGCTGATATATCAATTGAGGCATTGTTAGCAACCTTTTGTTCCATAACTTTTTGACCCGAAACTAAATAGATTGTTATTGTGGCTTCCGATGCATCGTTCAAATTGAAATATAACTGATTGGCAGCAGGCTGGGGAAAAATTGATGGTCCTGAGCCACTATAATAGTCAGCAACACCTAATTCCTCAGTAACAACTACAGCACTATCCATCAATAATGTATCAGGACACCCGTCGGGTGAAATAGCAATCAGCTGCACATCTTGAGCTCCGGCAGTATAATAGAAAGTAGATGGATTTTTTTCTGTGCTGGTCATTCCGTTCCCAAAATCCCACTTATAACTTGTCGTATTTGTACAACTAGAAATAAACTGAACACTTCCACCAGCAATAATCGAGGCATTGTCCGGGGTAAAATCAGCTTTCACTGTATCAAGTATAATGGTAAACTCATTTGAGCTAACATTACCGGCACCACCATCAACCAGGCATCTGTATCTCCTGTTGGAAGTTATTTTAGGAATAACACAAGTATTTGAGGTTGCACCGGAAATATTAAACCATGTTTTAAAAATCGGATCAACTGGAATTAAATCATCGGTGGATTTAAGATCCCCTGAAAGTATAAAAGGTGAAAGTATTATAGATTTGGCAGATTGCCATTGATAGGTATATGAACCATCTCCACCATCAGGTGCGGTTGTAAAAACAAAGGCAGCCTGATCGCCGAAACAAACCATTGGATCTGAATTGATTGTACCCGGATTAAAAGCAGGTAGAACATCGACTGTTACAGTATCAGAATAATAGGGTAAATAAACATATTGATCTATAATCCAATTCCCTATCGTTACAATACATCTGTAATAACAATCATCCGTTAGCCCACTAAGCTTCAATGTGTCATTATTTAACGGAACAACCGTCCAATCCGTTGATATGGTTTTCTTCTGCCACAGATAATTTGCAATAATACCAGTTGTAGTAACAGAACAAGTGATTATTTTTTCTTCGCTGGACCCTGAATATACAGCAATATTATCAGGAGCAACATTTATCTGGCTATACGATGCATAGCAAAATGCCAGAGTTAAAACAATAATTGATACAACTTTTTTCATGACTGGAATATTTGGTTTTTATAATTAATTTATAGAATTTTTTTGTAGGCACTTTTACTAAAAAAATTCACATTAAAATTAAGACTTCGTTTTGTGGTATCAAAATATATGTGATATAATAAAAAATCAAAGGGACGAAATGGAATTAGGAGTAGTTAAAGTTAAAGAAGTTATTAGGGTACTTAAAGTTTGAAGTACTTAGAATTTACCACATAACATTAACAGATTGCTTCGCCAATATAGACTTGAACGAATAGAAGCATTCTATAACTGTTTCGCAATGACGGGCAATAGAGGCACTTTAGGCACTTAATGATTGAGATTAATAAAAAAGCCGGCTAACATGTTTTACCGGCTTATATTCCATATTCCAATATAAAAAGCTTTCGATTTTATTCCTTTAATAATTTATTCATATAGATTTGTCCGTTGTTGCATTCGATGGAAACCATATATGTACCAGCTGGTAAGACAGATATATCAAGTGAAGAATTATTAACTACCTGCTGTTCCATAATTTTTTCTCCTGAAACTGAATAGATGATAATTTTAGCCTCGGTCGCATCGTTTAGATTAACAAACACCTGTCTGGTTGCAGGCTGAGGATAAATTGACGGGCTTGAGTCAACATTAAAATCGACACTATTTGGTTCTTCTACAACCACTGCACTATCTAACATTAATGTATCAGGACAACCCTTGGGTGAAATAACAATCAGCTGCACAGTTTGAGCTCCGGCAGTATTATAGAAAGTTGAAGAATTTTTATCTGTACTGGTCATTCCATTGCCAAAATCCCATTTATACGTTTCAGCATTTCTGGAAGTTGAAGTAAAATCAACACTTCCACCAACTGTTATAAGGGTATCCGACATAGTAAAATCAGCTTTGATAGAATCAATGATAATTTTAAAAGAGCTTGTACCAACACCACCTGCGCCAGCAGTTACAACACATCGGTATGAAGT
>JAHEEB010000566.1 GCA_024640925.1 Bacteroidota bacterium
ATCGTTCAAAAGATAGTTAAACAATGAAAATGAGGTTGCTTTTACATAAGGCAACAATAATAAAAATGACTTTATTTCCTTTGAAAGCGTTTTTACACGACTTATCAATATCTTTTAGTTTCACATTATAACGTATCACTTATGAAACGAGCATGTTCGTTAAACACAAACAAGGATGAAAATTCACATGTGAGTTCCATCCGACAACAATTTAAAATTATTTACGGATGAAGAAATCAGTATTACTATTTGTGTTTATTTATTCTATTTTATTGTCAGCAGGGGCCCAAACATCCACAGCACCATCAGGTAGTGGTACAAGTGCTGACCCATACCAAATTGCTACGCTCGATAACCTTTACTGGCTTTCACAAACCAGCAGTGCCTGGAGCAGTTATTTTATCCAAACGGCCAATATCGATGCTAGCAATACTAAAACCTGGGACAGCGGCAATGGGTTTTCGCCAATTGGCAACAGCACTACTAATTTCACGGGCTATTATTATGGCAAAGACCATTATATTAATGGTTTATATATTCACAGGACTAGTTCATCCTATATAGGCCTGTTTGGATACACTTTCGCTTCAACTATAGATAGCCTTGAAATTATCAATGCTGATATTAACGGGGCTAAATATGTGGGGGCTTTAGTAGGATACTCCTCATATTCATCCACCATTGATTATTGTTATAGCACGGGAAGTGTACATGGGGGAACTAGCTATATCGGTGGGTTGGTTGGTTATAATTTATCACCAATAACTAATTGCTATTCCGGTTGTAATATTTCCGGGCTCATGTACCTGGGTGGTCTGGTTGGTCTTACAAGCAATCCCATAAGCTATTGTTATGCTACAGGTAATGTTACTGCCACATACGGATATGCTGGTGGTTTTGCAGGGTCATGTACAGGTTATTATGCTAAAATAAGTTCTTGCTATTCTACAGGTTTAGTCACTGATGTTAATAATTATAAAGTAAAAATTGATGGTTTTGTTGGGGAAGTGGATTGGGGCACAATAACCGGTTGCTATTTTAACACTCAAACTTCAGGGAAAACCTCTTCGTATGCTACGGCTTTAACTACTGCACAAATGAAGAAACCGGCTAACCTGACCGGGTTAGGCAGTTTTTCGACTATCTGGGAAATACGAGAAGACAGTACATACGCGGCGTTACGTTATGTAAACAATGCTCCGTTTGCAATGCCCGATACGTTGATAACGTATGGCAGTACCCTCTTCTACCCTATATTTAATAACGATTATGATTATGAAACCCTGCAAAATAAACGGGTGTTTAAATTTACCGACTTATCATTTATGGATAGCGAGGTGCATTATACTGATTATAAAACGTATATCTGCCTGGGATCATTTGTTTTAGAGGGACAATCAAGAACCCTGGGGTATTGCGTTGGTGAAGTGCTTGCCCCTGGCGATACCCTTTGGGGAAATAGTGCAAAGGTGGTATTGAAAGAAGGTGCCAATAGTGCACCAACACCTGTAGGTGATTCCTTTTCGATCAAAGAGGACAGTACATTTAAAATAGCCGCTACCCTATTGATGCCTAACGACAGCGATCCTGATAATGACACTATTACCTTTTTAGGTTCGTCCGATTGTTGTGTGTGGAATGGCAAAGTATTATCGATTTACAGAAAAGATTCGGTTATCTATGTTCCAAATGCTAATTGGTATGGTACAGAAAAAGTAAACTATTGCATTTCGGATGGCAGGCTTTCACTATGCACGCATGTTACGATTACTGTAATCCCGGTAAACGATGTACCGGTGCTCTCATCGGTTGCTACCGGTAAAACCACCAATGAAGATACACCTGTTACCATTACCATGAGTGATGTAACAGCCACAGATGTTGAAAATGACAAATTGCATATCGTTTTATTTAAGGGGGATAACTATACTTTTATCGATTCAACCCTTACAACGGCATTGAATTATAACGGTACTATATCTGTTCCGGTTGCTGTATCGGATGGTGTTGATACCAGCAATGTAATGACCATGACTATTACCGTAGATGCTGTTACAGATGTTTACACCATTACTGCTACGGCAGGTGATAACGGGAGCATCAGCCCTTCAGGCATTATAAACGTTAACGAAGGTAATAACCAAGGTTTTACCATTACCGCCAATACCGGTTATCATGTTGTCGACGTACTGGTCGATGGTAGCAGCGTAGGAGCGGTAAGCAGCTATACCTTCAGCAATGTAACTGCCAATCATACCATTGCTGCCAGCTTTGCCGAAACCATTGTGCCCATTTATACCATTACTGCAACAGCAGGGACGAATGGCAGTATCAGCCCACTGGGTAGTGTAAGCGTTACCCAGGGCAACGACCAAAGCTTTACCATTATAGCCAGCACAGGTTACCATATCGCCGATGTTTTGGTTGATGGGAGTAGTGTGGGTGCAGTTGGCACGTACACCTTTAGCAATGTGGTTACTAATCATACCATTACCGCCAATTTTGCCGAAACCACTGTGCCAGTTTATACCATTACTGCAACAGCAGGTGAGAATGGCAGCATCAGCCCATCGGGGGAAGTAAGCGTTACCCAGGGCAGCGACCAGACATTTATAATTACACCCAATACAGGGTATTCTATTGCAACTGCAACTTATAACAATACAGATATAACAGGTAGCTTAGTAAAATCAGAAAGCAGTTATACTTATACTGTTTCAGATGTAATGGCAAATGGAATATTGGATGTAGCATTTGCTACTACCACAGAAATACCAGTTTCATTAACGCATGAGATAATGGTTTATCCTAATCCAGTAAAAGACATCATGTATTTAAAAACAGAAGCAGGGAACACAACAATTAATATTTGTATTACTGATATGTATGGCCGTCAGGTATTGAAAGTAAACAATTTCAACCAGGGCAGTTTAGATTTATCAGCTTTATCAAATGGTAACTATATTGGGTATTTTACAATGGATAAAAAGATAATCGTTCAAACGATAGTTAAACAATGAAAATGAGTAGGCTGTGTAAAAAGTCATTGCGAACCTGCCTGCGGCAGGCAGGCGGAGTGAAGCAATCTGTCTATTAACAGATCGCTTCGTTCCTCGCGATGACGGTAGAAGCAAAATTTGCTTTTAATTTAAAACGGTTTTGGGGCGTATTTGCTCAAATTAGGTCAATCGTATCCCAAAATACCCAAAGAAAGGAAAATGATGTTTTCGTATTAACAATCTATCCTGAAATTATGAAAAAGAAAAAGGCTGCGTAATTTAGTTTTTACGCAGCCTCTTTGTTTGTGACCTGGAAGGGATTAGTTCCGCTGCGCTACATGATCCCTCCGGCAAGTAATTATAATCATTTATATAAAAAAAAGAGATAACTGCTTTCATGCAATTACCTCTTATCTGGTGACCCGGAAGGGATTAGTTCCGCTGCGCTACATGATCCCTCCGGCAAGTAGTCATAATCTTTATGCAAAAAAAAGAGATAACTGCTTTTACGCAATTACCTCTTAAGAGTGACCCGGAAGGGATTCAAACCCCCGACTTTCAGAACCGGAATCTGACGTTCTATTCAGCTGAACTACCGGGCCCTTTATTTTTAAGTCCTGCAAAAATAGATAAATTATTTCCTTTTACTCATTTTTTTTTACTTTTACCGCACTTTATTCCGCAATGACTCGTAAAGAAATTAATGAAGAATTAAAAAAAGTTTTGTCTCTTTTAAGACAAGAAAAAGAGGAAGAATTATCACAATATCAGGCCAAATTGAAAGATACTTCCTTCACCGAGCAACGCAAACATGGGTTATGCTGGTATCCGGTGAAGTTAGAAAAAACTGGTTTCAATTCAGGAGATAAGGTTATTGTTCGTATATCCAGACCGAAGGAACATAAAGAGTCTCATCTGTTTCAATCGGGTAAACCTATCCGGTTATTTTCCAATGCTACAGATGTTGAAGAAGAAGATTTTGTTAATGGAATTGTAAACCAGGTTAAAGAATCGGAAATGCTTATCACACTGAACAGTGATGAATTTCCCGATTGGATTTATAATGGTTATCTAGGAATTCAG
>JAHEEB010000567.1 GCA_024640925.1 Bacteroidota bacterium
GGAATGTGATAAAGCTACAGTTGATCTCTTTCGAAAGGATAAGGAGACTATTCATCAGGATGATGTAGTAACAATAATATACACTTCTGGTACAACCGGGTTTCCGAAAGGAGCGATGCTCACCCATCGCAATCTTGTCACAAATATGAGAACAGCCTCAAAACTCCAACCCATGGGGAAAGGAAACAGAATACTTAGTTTGCTACCTTTGTGCCATTTGTATGAACGAACAGCCAATTACCAATTTCAGGTAAAGGGTTGCACCATATATTATTGTGATAGTCTCAAATCACTATCAACAGCTTTCCATGAGGTAAAACCACACGGAACTACGCTGGTTCCACGATTTCTAGAAAAAACAATAAAGAATACACTGGTAAGCAGCAAAAAACGAAATTTATTCGTTAGGTTATTCATTCGCTGGGCTGTTTGGTTTGCATATAGATACAAGCCTTATCGGAAATACAAAGCTTTATATATGTTCTGGCATAATCTGGCATATTTATTTGTATATAAGAAGGTCAGATTAGCTATGGGAGGCAGAATAAAATATATAGGGTGCGGAGGTGCTCCGATAAACCATAAAATTGAACGGTTTTTCTGGGCTGCAAGAATGCCGGTATACCAGGGATATGGTCTTTCGGAATGTTCACCTTTGGTTTCATTGAATTTTCAGGAGAAAGGAAATTATTGGATTGGAAGTGTTGGTCCGGTTATTCCCGGAGTAGAAGTTAAAATTGACTCTGATGGTGAAATTCTGTGCAGAGGCGAGAATGTGATGAAAGGGTATTATAAACTCGACGATCTGACTTGTGAAACAATTGTCGATGGGTGGCTCCACACGGGCGATACCGGAAAATTTATCAGGGACAGGTTTCTTCAGGTTACAGGAAGAAAGAAGAAGATGTTTAAAACATCGTATGGAAAATACATTGTTCCCCAAGCCATCGAAAACAAATTTTCCGGTTCTAAATATATAAGTCATATAATTGTTGTTGGAGAGGGCAAACATTGTGCGGCTGCCATTATATCGCCCAATTACGAATATTTCAGGAAAGAAGTCCCTTCGTTGGCAAAAATGTCTGACAATAAACTATCAGAGCATAAAGAAGTAAAGAAAATTATACACAACGAAGTTGAAAAAGTAAACCTTCAGTTGGGGAAAACGGAACAAATTAAAAAGACGCTGATTGTAGCAGAAAATTGGTCAAAAGAATCAGGTGAAATTTCTTCCAAAAGAAAAATCAGGCGAAACATTATCAATCGAAGGTATCGTAAAATGATTCAATCTTTATTTATGGATGAATCGATTTGATATTTTAGTAATTATTGATACTTTTCGGGACTAAAAAAAGATAGATGGAAATTACACGATTGTTTGATTTGCTTGAGAATTACAGTAATGAATTTCCAAATAAATCAGATGTATTAGTCTCGAAGGAGAATGGAGAATGGGTTAAATATTCAGCAAAGGATTACATAAGTTTTGCAAATAACCTTAGTTATGGTTTATTGGCTCTTGGATTGAATCCGGGAGACAGAATTGCTACTGTTTCGAATAATAGATCGGAATGGAATTTTCTCGACATGGCTATTTGTCAGACTGGAATGATTCATGTACCAATCTATCCTACAATAAGTGATTCAGATTTCAATTATGTTCTTAATCATGCCGATCCAAAATTGCTATTTTTGTCAGACAAGCAATTGTTCATCAAAGTTAAATCTTTAATAGAAAAGAATGGTTCAACCGCCGATATATACACCTTTAATAAGGTTGAAGGTGCAAAAAACTGGAGAGAGATAAATGAATATGGATTAAATCAGGAAGACAGGTTTAAGGATAAGCTGAATGAGATTAAGAATTCAATTAAACCTGAAGATATGACGACCATTATTTTTACTTCAGGAACAACTTCGAATCCGAAAGGTGTAATGCTTAGCCATAAGAATATTTTATCGAATGTAGCCGGGATACAAAAATTATTTTTCTTTACGGAAAAAGATCGGGCTTTAAGCTTTTTACCTATAAGTCATATTTTTGAGAGAACGATTAACTATTATTATCAATTAAAAGGAGTATCTATTTATTATGCAGAGAACTTAGGTGCAATTTCAAATAATCTTAAGGAGGTTAAACCTCATGTGTTTATTGCAGTACCAAGAGTTTTGGAGAAAGTTTATGATAAGATAATTGGTCAGGGAAAAGATTTAAAGGGAATCAAAAAGAGATTGTTTTTCTGGGCTGTAAATCTCGGATTGAGATATGATTTTTATCGCAAAAACGGTTGGTTTTATCATTTAAAACTAAAAATTGCAGATATATTGATTTTTTCAAAATGGCGAGAAGCTGTTGGGGGTGAAATAGAAATTATTGTCGCAGGTGGTGCAGCTATGCAGTCACGACTGATTCGTGTTTTTAATGCTGCCGGCATACCGTTAGTCGAAGGCTATGGAATGTCTGAGACATCGCCTGTAATAGCTGCAAATGACTTCTTTGGTAATCGTGTGAAAATTGGAACCGTTGGACCGTTATTTCCAGGGGTAAATGTTAAAATATCTGGTGAAGGTGAGATTTTAGTGAAAAGCGATTGTGTGATGTTGGGGTATTATAAAGAACCTGAGCTTACCAGAGAAGCTTTCGATGCTGAAGGTTGGCTACACACAGGCGATATAGGGGTATTTGATGACGAAGTATTTCTTAAGATTACCGATAGGAAAAAAGAATTATTTAAGCTTTCTTGTGGTAAATATATTTCACCTCAATCTATTGAGAACAAGTTCAAGGAATCTTTTTTTGTGGAGCAAGCTTTTGTTTTCGGTGAAAATCAAAAATTTGCCAGTGCACTCATTTCCCCAAACTTTTCATTTTTACACAACTGGTGTACAATTCATGGAGTAAAATACAGAGATAATGAGGAACTCATAAAAACACCACAAGTAATTCAACGATACCAGAAGGAGGTTAACATATTGAATAAACAACTGGGTCAGACAGAGCAAATAAAGCGTTTTAGATTGGTTCATGAAGAATGGACACCGCAAACAGGAGAACTTTCCCCAACACTAAAACTTCGCCGTAGGTATTTAATTGAAAAGTACAATAAGACGATTGAAGAAATCTTTAATGGAAAATCAGGGGAATAGAATGTTTTTATAAACACAGAATAGGTCATATGATATTTTTGTAGCAGGTCGTTTTCGCTTGAAAAAGAAGCCTTTTCGGGGATCTACATGACGGATCTATCGTATGCTTTGATAAACCCCACAAAAAAATTGGTTAATAATTTGATGACGTTATTTTTAATTTGCAATTTTGTACCGAGTGTCATTAATTTCAATTCTCATAGGGATGGATGAATATAAAGTCTTAACAGTATGGGAATTACTTGATTTTTTAAAACAAAAGGTAAAACAGAATGCTGAGATTATTCAGAAGAATACCACAGCTATGTTTCATGCCAAAAGTAATTCCGACGAAGCTGCTGAAAGTTACAGTCAGCTTTTTGGTGCTCTTTCGCAGGAAAATGCCAGCTTAACAAAAGAAAATACAAAGTTATTAAGTATTTTTAATGGATTGTTGGAACTAAGTAAGTTGTTTGGAAACAGGTTGTTAACCAGAGAAAACGAAGAAAAGCTTAAAAACGAAACTTTTAATTTTTCTGAGGAGGAACTGGAGGAATACATTAATAAAACGTTAAAAGGAGATTTACCAATTAATGATTCCAACCCGTATATACATCATTCTTTATTTCTTGACAAACTATTAGATCGATGCCAGGCTGAAGAGATGTACGAACAGTGTGCGGAAATTTTAAAGCTTAAAAGCGTTATTAAAAGCTGAAAACAAATTAATCTTTACTTGAAGCAGCACCATTTACCAATGGATAAGTGGTGCTGCTTTTGTATTTATATATACAATAACGTAAAGTGATTATTTGTTTTTGAGAATATCTCTTATTTCTGATAAAAGAACTTCTTCTTTACTGGGTGCAGGTGGAGCAGCAGGAGCCTGTTCCTTTTTTGCCTGAAGCTTGTTTAACCCTTTTATTAATAAAAATACTGC
>JAHEEB010000568.1 GCA_024640925.1 Bacteroidota bacterium
ATTCCATATACTAGCAGAATCACTTGGTGCAATAGCAAAAACCTTTTTATCGGGATGCCGGGCTATAACAATTTTATCGCCTTGCAGCATCGCATTTCCTGTGATTAACATTCTATCGCCTTGCTCTATTGTACTTTGAATAAATCTCCTGTTTTCCTGCAAATGTGAAGACTCTCTCATCCATAACCACTCCAACCCATCCGGATCAACGGATATTTGTCCTGTCTTATCTTTAATCTGAAAAGGATTACACTCATTTTTCTCGTATATTGTACGGGTCTTTTCTTCCCCCTCTAGACTATAAACCTCCTCTATTTTATAACGATAACCAATACATTGTTTTTCATCCATAGGTGCAACAAGTGGATCAAGCATTATTAGTTTCCCTTCTACTTCTGTTAACCCTGGCTTTACTTCCTTTATCTTGGAAGTAGAAAGTGATTCCTGAAGTTTGATATACTTGTTCTTTTTTTTGGATAATACATAGAATAGAATGATTGCTGAAAAAATGAGTATGCCCCAAACAAGAGGACCTGAAGAGAAAAATAAAATAATTGAAATAAGAATGCCTAGATTGGTAAGTCTTGTTTTAAATTTTGTGCTCAGTTTCATAGTTGAATTCTCATTAAAAATAAGATATATCTGAAAAAAGTTCACCACCTACTTTTTTAAAATCTACTTCTGGATCCTCCTCCACCAGAATGTCCACCACCATGAGAACTACCGCTTGATGAACCCCTTGATGAACTACTACCAAAAGAACTTCTGCTTGAAGAACTCCTATAGGAACTTCCCGAAGAGCTATCCGTACTTCTGATTAGTTTTGCAACAGGTTCTATAATGTTTTCCGAATGATTACAAAATAAACATGTATAAGTAAATTCCGACTCCCCCTTTGTTTTAAAGCTTGGTGGTTTAATAATTTTCTCTTCTCCTCGTTTAAATGCCTTTGTGTTGCATACAGGGCATCGTTTAAAGTCAGAGTGCTTTTCTTCAGAGTTAAATTTAAAAACATAGGAACAAGAGTCGCAACAGAATACATAGTGCTCAACGGATTTTATTTTAATTTCAAATTTTTCCTTGTCTGTAAGGTATTGGTCATGTTCTTGACCTATTTGCTGGTGAAATACTGTTTTTTCGCATTGAGGACAAACTGAAGCAAGCCGTTTGATTTTATTCCGGTAGTATAAATGAAAGAATATCACCAAAATACCTGTAAGGGGGAGAAATAATGAAATCAAACATCCGACGGGTAACGAAATGTTATTATGGGCATAAAACAGGTTTTCTGCCGCATTAGACTTTTTAGTATATTCCTTTTTTAGACTTCTTATGAAATTACGAGCAAAAATTAAATTTATAAGAATAAAAACACCAATAAATAAAGAAACTATTCCCCAAGCACCAAATTTTGCCCAAAAACCGGATTCTCCCTGTTTGTTTTCCTGAGAATCAAAGGAATAATCACCTTCTAAAAGGTAACGTGTAACCTCTCTGACACCCTCCCTCATACCGGCGCTGAACTCATTGTCTTTTAAATAAGGAACCATATATTCCTGTTGCATCCTATAGCATAGTGCATCGGGTAATATTTCTTCCATTCCATAACCGGTCTCGAAAACAATTTCACGCTGATCAATCACCAGTAAAATCAGAAGTCCGTTATCCTTACCTTTCAATCCAATTTCCCAAAGGTTAAACAATTTGTTGGCAAACATTCGTGTATCTTCTTCTCCAATAGATTGTACAGCCACAACCTGAACTTCAATGGTTAATGAGTCTTCCAGATTATTCAGTAATGAATTAATTTCCTGAACATCCGAAGTGTCAATAATTCCATCGGGGTTGCTTACATGATTGTATTTGTCCTGTAGTCGCACATCGGGGATGGATTCAGGGGTGTAGGATGCTCTTACACAAAAAACTAAAAGATTAAGTGAAAATATGATAAGTAGTTTTTTCATTTGATGTTCTTTTTTTATGAATTCAACCGTCTGAATCACAGATGGGTTTGAATGATTTCACCGATTAATTTTAGTTGAAATTATTTTAAATATAATAGGAACAGTTAGCTTAAAAACGGCTTTTTGATCCACCTCCTCCAGAACTTCCTCCACCATGCGAACCTCCGCGTGAACTGCTCCACGATGACCCGCCACTACTACCAGAATCACTACCAGAATCGTTTGAAAACATTGAGCAAACTGGAATTTTTTCTCGTACTGTTTGTGTATAATTGCACATTTTACACTCATAGGTAACATCTCTTTCACCCTCGGTTTCAAATGTAGATGCTACGATAGTTTCCTGACTTTCTTCTTTAAAGGATAATGTACTACAGGAAGGACATCGTTGATATGCCGAATTTTCCGATTCTATTTTATATTTAGAAATATTTGAGCACTTTGAACACTGAAAAACAAAATGGTTTACTGTGCCTAACTTTATTTCCATCTTCTCATAATCAGACAGATATGCATTGCCAATTGACTTCTTTAGTTTACGAAATCCTTTTTGATGACAATTTGGACAGACAGAAGCTTTATTACTCAGATTTATTCTAAAAATTAAGTAATACCATAAAAGATCTATGATACTTGTAATTGGAAAAAACACAAATACACACCCCAATGAAGCAAGTGATACTTTGCTGTCAGCAATAATTAACCTTTCAGCTGGATAGGCATCAGTAATCTTTTTATTCGATTTATAATTATACACTATGAAGCTAATCGCAAACGAAAGGGTAATAAAAACATAAATGAAAAATAAGCTACTTAAAAGTGTGGATGAGGAAATTTTCTCCCAAATTATTTCAATATTACTTCTTTGGGTATTCTTTATATTTTTTGTATAATGATTTAAAAGATAATTTGTAACCTCCTTAACTCCCTCCCTCATGCCGGCGCTGAACTCGTTGTCTTTTAAATAAGGAACCATATATTCCTGTTGCATCCGGTAACAAAGTGCATCGGGCAATATTTCTTCCATTCCATAACCAGTCTCGAAAACAATTTCACGCTGATCAATCACCAGTAAAATAAGAAGCCCGTTGTCCTCTTCTTTCAATCCAATGCCCCAAAGGTTAAACAGCTTGTTGGCAAACATGCGTGTATCTTCCTCTCCAATAGATTGTACAGCCACAACCTGAACTTCAATGGTTAATGAGTCTTCCAGATTATTCAGTAATGAATTAATTTCCTGAACATCCGAAGTGTCAATAATACCATCGGGGTTGCTTACATGATTGTATTTGTCCTGCAGGCGCACATCGGGAATGGATTCAGGGGTGTAGGGGGATGCCTGAAGAAACAAATTTGAGAAACAGAAAATAAGAAATATAATGTATCTATACATGTTTCAGACTATACTTATTAATAATGCCCGGATCTACAAATTAAACGGATTTTAGGATTTGAAAGATTGTATTTGAATAAAAAATCTTTATTAAATTGATTAAAACCTGCTCTTGGCCCCTCCACCACCAGAACTTCCTCTACCATGTGCACTTCCACTAGATGAATGAGTACCTGAGCTAGCCCCTTTAATATTTCCTCTCGAATTTTCACTAAAAGAACCTATAAAGTGAAATGAATTTTTTGGAATTTGTTTTTTAATAACCTTAGAATAGTCACAAAACATACATCTATAAATTATTTCCATTACTCCATGTCGTTTAAAAGTGGCTGTTATTATTTTTTGTTTTTTTAAAATCTTATATGTTTTTGCATTACAATTTGGACATTCTAAATATTTTCCACTTTGAGGTGTATAGGATAATTTTATGCTATGATCACAGTTTGAACAACAATAAATGCTATATATAGAAGATTTCAAATTATCCTCAACTTGTTCTTTTTTAGATAGAAAATTTGCTTTTGCCGAATATTTAAGTTTATTAAACTTATTTTGGCCACAATTTGGACAAATATGAGACTTCTTTTTTAAAATGATTCTATAAAATAAATAATACCAAACTAAGACTATTACGATAACTATGGGACTGAGCAAACTTATGCAGCCTAGTTGAGTATAAGAGAGATAATGCCCCGAATTAAAAAATAT
>JAHEEB010000569.1:0-2978 GCA_024640925.1 Bacteroidota bacterium
AACAGAAATATAGTGGCAAAGGCCTCAACTATAAAGCAATAGATAAAGATATTATTGTAAAAAAGATGAAGTTTTTTTCTTGTAAAATATCGTTTGTGTTGAAACAAATGCACCAACACCACATAAATATTCAATGTTTTTTAATATCTTTCTGCTGTGAATGATTTTTTTTTTAAACAAAACATTATTATGTTTGTAACTAACATCCAAGTAACCAGCAAAACTAAGTTGTAAATCAAATAATTATTCTGAACTATGAAAAATTTAAAACTAAACCTATTATTTATTGCTGTAGCAGCCATTGTGTTTGGCGGTTGCAAAGGCTTAAGCAAAATGGTTGACAATGCAAGCACTGTCCAATACAAAGTTCAACCAAGTCCGCTTGAGACACACGCAGGCCAAGTTGAAGTAACAATCAATACAACTTTTCCTGAAAAATATTTCAATAAAAAAGCTGTTGTAACTGCCACTCCTGTTTTGAAATACGAAGGTGGTCAGACTGAGTTTGAACCTACTGTACTTCAAGGAGAAAAAGTAGAAGCCAACAATAAGGTTATTCCTTATGCAGGTGGAAGTTACTCTTACACAGGAAAAATCCCCTACAAACCAGAAATGTTAAAATCAGAGCTTGTAATTCAGATGTCTGCTCAGATTAAAGACAAAACCCCAGTTGAAATTCCTGGTATTCCTGTTGCTATTGGTGTAATTGCTACTCCAACTTTAGTACAAGTTGATCCTCAGGCTATTTTGATTGGAGATAAATTTGTTCGCGAGACTCCGGAATCTTACAATGCAGAAATTCTTTATGTCATCAACAAATATGATGTAAGAAATTCAGAACTTAAGAAAGATGAGATGAAAGCTCTCAATCAACAGATTACTGAAGCAAGTAAAAGCGACAGATATGCTCTTAAAGGAGCAAAAGTTTCTTCTTATGCATCTCCAGACGGAGCAGAAGATTTAAATGCTAAACTTTCTGAAAACCGTGGTAAATCAGCAGAGAAATATTTAAGCACAACACTTAAAAAACTTAAAATTGAAGAAGCTGATCAGGCTGAATTCTTAAAAGTTGTTTCAACTGCAGAAGATTGGGATGGTTTCAAAAAATTAATGGAACAATCAACAATCAAAGATAAAGATCTTATTTTACGAGTTCTTTCTATGTATAATGATCCAGCTGTAAGGGAAAAAGAAATTAAAAATATAGCTGAGGCTTATGGTGAAATTAAAGATGACGTTCTTCCAAAACTTCGCCGTTCTCAGATGATTATCGAAGCTTCTAAAGTTGGATATTCTGATGATGAATTAAAAGCTCTTTCAAAAAGCAATCCGGATACTCTTAATGTAGAAGAATTACTTTATGCTGCAAATTTAGAAACCGATAACGCTGCTAAACTTGCTCTTTATCAGAAAGCAGCAGATAAATATCCAACCGATATTCGTCCTATCAACAATGTTGGTTATGTTAACTTACAGATGGGCAATACTGCTGAAGCTAAAGCTGCTTTCGAAAAAGCAAAAACTATTGAAGATAACGATGTTGTTAAAAACAACCTTGGTGCAATTGCTCTTATCGAAGGTGATCTGGCAAAAGCTGAAGAATTATTCACTGCTGCTATGAGCGCTGGTGATGCAGTTAACTACAACCTGGGTATTATTAAAATTAAACAAGGAGATTATAAATCTGCTGTTAACTACTTCGGTAACAAACCTTCATTCAATGCTGCTCTTGCTCAACTTTGCAACAATGAAACTGAAAAATCTCTTACTACTTTAGACCAAATTGGTGAAACTGATTGTGCATGGGTATATTACCTAAAAGCTGTTGCTGGTGCACGTGCTGGTCGTGAAGAAGTTGTTCTTACTAACATCCGTTTGGCTGTAGAAAAAGACAAAAAGAGTGAAATCAAAGCATATGCTGTTAAAGATTGTGAATTCAGAAATTATGTTGCAACTGAAGGCTTTGCTGCTATAGTTCAGTAATTTTAATCACAAAATATATAATATAAACGGCCATTTTTTGAATGGCCGTTTTTTTTATCCGAGATTTATCAAATATCAAATAATCGAAATACATTTCTATTGACTTGATAACGAGGTTAATCGATTGTTGTTGAATTTTTTCAAACAAATTCTACTTGAGTAGAATTTGTTTTGCATATTCCCATATAACAATTCCTGCACAAACTGAAATATTTATTGAGTGCTTTGTTCCAAACTGTGGTATTTCAAGTACATTATCGCAAAGATCAACAATCCTCTGTTCTACTCCACGTACCTCATGTCCCAGGATAATTGCTGTTTTTTTATCATATATGAAATTATAATTTCCCAGTTTAAGGCTGTTTTCTGCTTGCTCTACTGAGAGTATATAAAATCCATCATCTTTTAACTTCTTCAGAGCATCAAGAGTATCCTCAAAATATTCCCAATCAACAGATTCGGTTGCTCCCAGGGCTGTTTTATGAATATCCTTATGTGGTGGGGTTGCTGTGATTCCACATAAATAAATTTTTTCTATCCGAAACGCATCAGCTGTCCTGAATACAGAGCCGATATTATTCATACTCCGAACATTATCCAGAACTATTACTAAAGGAATTTTGCTAACACGTTTAAATTCTTCAACAGACAATCTGTTTAATTCATCATTTAACAATTTTCGCATAAAATGGTATTAGTTCAAAAAAACAAAATAAAAGTAAATTCACTAATCTCAAAAATATATTTTGAATCACAGAATTATCAATGGATAATAAAAACTACATAATTCGAAGGGTTGGAAGAAACTAAAATTATCGTGAGAAGAAGCCAATCTTTCGGTGAGTTCCATCACAAAAAGGCATGTTTTGCGATTGGCCACAACGACAAAAAGAGGCTATTTTCATCTTTCTTAACTCTTTACCATCAGTACCTATGGTAATAAAGTCACCCTTAATAACCAATGGACCATCGGGCATTACTCGTATCTCAACCGG
>JAHEEB010000569.1:2988-4055 GCA_024640925.1 Bacteroidota bacterium
TCTTCATCATTTTTTAAATCATTGTTCCATTTAAAAAAAAGTGCCTGAGTTGGACATAACTCTACAACTCTTATTATTTCTTCTGTTGGTGCACCACTCATATCAACCCATGGACGCTTTGCCGGATTAAAAACCGAACGAAGTTCCATAAAACATGTAGTGGCATGGATGCACTTTTTAGGTCTCCAGTAAACTGTTATTTCACCATTTGTATATTCTCTGTTGTTTTCTTCCATCAAATTTTTTATTTTCTATTAATACAGTCAGGAAATAAAATTATGCAATCTTTAGAACATATAATTTGTAATTTCGTTAAATATTTGGTACGGAAATTGGGCAAATAATTGTATGAGAAACCTGATATGTATATTGTTTTTCCTCCTCATCTCCAAGCTGTTGCTGTCTCAGGATACCCTGACATCAACAGATCCTAATTTTACATATTTTATTGTACTTGAAGGAGATACAGTTTATCTCTCCAGTATCAGCCCTGTTTACATTACACCAGTTATTTCGGTTGAATCAAAAAGAGATATGCGTAGGTATAGAAAGCTAATTCGCAATATTAAGGTTGTTTATCCCTATGCTAAAATTGCCGCACGAAAATACGAAGAAGTTGTTGTTGAATATGCAAAACTGACTTCTGAAAGAGAAAAGAAAGAATATATGAAAAAAGTGGAGGAGGAGCTGAAAAGTGAATTTGAAGGTGAATTAAAGAATCTTACAATTTCTCAGGGCCGTATCCTTATAAAACTTATTGATCGTGAGATTGGTCTTACCTCTTATGATATAGTTAAAGAATATAGAGGTAACTTTTCTGCGTTTTTCTGGCAGGCTCTTGCAAAACTTTTTGGCAATAATCTGAAGAGCACATTTGATGCTGATGGCGAAGACAAGATTATTAATGATATTATATTATTAATAGATAATGGACAACTCTAGTCAGGAGAATAACATAAAAAGATTATTTATAGGGATTAAGATTGAGTTATCAGAGAAAACACATGAAATATATTCTACGATCAGACAAATTTTGAAGAATTCTGTAATTAATTGGGTTTCACCGG
>JAHEEB010000570.1 GCA_024640925.1 Bacteroidota bacterium
CAGAATATAACCACACAAGGTATTATTAAATGCCTCTACCAGGACAAATGGGGCTTTATCTGGATAGGTACTGAAGGTCGAGGACTTTTCAAACTAGACAAAAAAAACAATGAACTAATTAATTACACTATTTACGATGGAATTTCTTCGAATATCGTTCAGGGTATACAGGAAGATAACCAGGGAAACCTTTGGATTAGCACTTCCAATGGGCTGACAATGTTTAACCACAACACAGAAAAATTTCATCAGTTTATCGAGGAAGATGGTTTAATGGGAAATGAATTTAACCCGAATGCATTGATAAAACTTGCCGATGGTCGATTAGTCCTTGGCAGTACCAAAGGTATTGATATCTTTCAACCACAGAATGTAACTTTTAACCAGAACCTGCCCCGGGTTATTATAACAAAACTGGAAGTCCTGAATAAAGAGATTTCTGCCGGAGACACCCTCAATGGGCGCGTTATCTTAAAAAACAGTATCAACTATACAAACAGCATACTTCTTACCTATAAAGAAAAGGTTTTTTCCGTTGAATTTGCTGCATTAAATTACACACTACCAAAGAAGTGTTTGTTCAGCTATAAACTCGACGGTTTCGACGAGAATTGGATTTTAGCACTTTCGGGACAAAGAAGGATAAGTTATTCCAATCTGCCTCCGGGTAATTATACCTTGCGTATTAAAGCTTCAAACAACGATGGTAAATGGGGAAATAACGAGCGATTACTTATGATTCGGGTATTGCCACCCTTTTATCGAACCTGGTGGTTTAAAACTTTTCTGATTCTTCTTTTACTTACAACCTCTTATCTCATTTATCGTTATCGGTTAAATCAGCATAAGGCTAGGTTCAGGCAAAAACAAATGGAACAACAAGGGCGAATTATGGAACTTGAAAAGGAAAAACTGGAATCAGAGTTACAGAAACTAACTTTTCATGTAATAAACAGAAACAGGGTACTTATTGATCAGAAAAACCGGCTTCTTGGATTATCTCTTAAAGCCAGAGAAGTTGTAAAAATAGGACTAGTTGAAATCATTAGCGAAATTGATGAGGAACTGAATGACGATAAAGAATGGAAATACATAGAGCCACAGCTTGATAAAGCATACAACAATTTTGTAACCCGCTTAAAGGAAAAAAATCCTGACCTTACATTATCCGAAATTAAAATAGCGGCCTATGTGCGAATGAACCTGAGCACAAAAGAGATATCAGAATTCATGCACAAAACAGCCCGCGCCATTGAAAATGATCGTTACCGCCTTCGAAAGAAAATCGGACTTGATTCGAACGATTCGCTGCAGCAATACCTTATGAATTTATAAACATATCTATGTTCCGGAAAGCTTTTCAAGTTTATACAAAACAGTTAATTACTATACCTATTAGAAAAGATATTAAGCTAACAGAAATTACTAAAACAGAAGTTAATTTCCTGCCTAAAAATTTTGAAAGCATAACAATTGAAGATATACATACAGCTGAAGCAGTTAACGAAAACACCATTGCAGAGCCAAGGGAAAGTCCTGCGAATGACAATAGAGGTTTAAGAATAAGAATATCGGCTCCATTGCATGAATAAAGAGGAATACCAATAATCACCATAAATACCATCGACAACCATTTATTACTAAAATCAAACCAACTTAATATTTGTTTCTGATCAAATATCTCGAGAGCCAGACTGAGAGCACCACCAATTAGAATATATGGCAATAAATTTTTCATAATTTGAAGTGCTTTTATAAATGGATCGCTTGATGTTGCTTTACAGTTGGCATTACAAACTTCATATTTACCAAATTCTTTTTTAAAAAAGAATTTGCCAATCCAATCTACCATTAAACCTGAAGCAATGGCAAGTACAAACGATGAAACAATGCGAATAATGCTATATTTTAAACCCATAACACTTAACGATAATACAACAATATAGGGGTTAAGCAATGGCGCAGCAATTACAAATGTGACAATTACCCTTAGCGAGACTCTTTTTTTCATTGTTTCAATAAGGGGGATTACTCCACAGGAACATATCGGTAAAATAGAACCATAGATAAACGCCAACAACTGATTTTTTGGAAAGAAACGTTTTATCTTTCGGAAATACGATTCGATAATAACACTTACAAAAACACCTGTTAAAACCATAACAGTCAATTCTACAAAATTTTTAAAAACTAAAAATACCCAGGTTGGCATGAAAGATTTAAGTATACAAAGGGCATCATGATTGCCCGTGTTTATCCCCATGAGATTAGCGTAAACTATGTCCATTAAGACAAGAGAGAGTGCTGACCAAACAACAATTCGGGCATTTATTGATTTTACAGGTAGTGAACGGACTTTTCCTTTATTTAATGTATTCATTTCTCTTTTATGTGAATTTTAAGGTGTAACAGGGTTAAAATAAGGGCTGTCCAAAAAGGCATATCTAAACAAATTAGCCACAAAGCTTTTATTTAAAAAGCAACCATTTGCGGCTATCAACTTTTTGGACAGCTTCGATTCGTATTAACCCTTGCGGACAATAGCACTCTTTTTGCACACATTTACACAATCCCCGCATCTCTTGCACTTGCTCTTGTCAATAACCGCTTTCCCATCGACTATAGAAATAGCTTGTTCCTTACAAACCTTTTTGCATTTTCCGCATCCTGTGCATGATGAGTTTACTGAATACTCAACTTTGTCTTTCTCATTTTGAGGGTGACAAGAGTCAAGAAAAGCAACAAAACAAGCACCACTAATCAGGCATAAGACAATGCTTTTTCTAAAAAAACTTTTGAACTTCATAATTATAAAAATTAAATAACACATTATTATTTTGATTTTAACTTTGGTTGAATCTCCATCTTATTTTGTGTTTTCAACTGGCAGAATATCAGTTAGGACAATTGGTTTCAAAATGCTGACTGAATCTAACCCACACTGATTTACACAATTTATTTCAGATTGATCGGTTTGGCTAAACTTAACTATAGAATAAGCATATGATCCTGCTATCGATAGAATAGCTAAAGAGCCAAATAGAATATAATATTTTTTACGAAAGGTCCGCCAACCATAAATAGTAGCTATTGTTACGATAAAAATAATCCCCGTCATCTTTATTTTCGTTGACGATATACTTGTTGCATTTACTTCGGAACTTGCATATACACACGATTGGCAGTTTACAGGAGTGGATATTTCATTTTCTGTATTGGCAAAAATCGAAATTGCACAAAAAACAATGAATAATAGAGCAATGCTTTTTCTTATCATAGTTATAAATAATTAAAAATTGGTTTTGATAATAAAATTGAATTCAACGATAAAGATTTATCTTATTGTATTTTTGATTTTTATTTTTGAATCGTGAAGAATACACGAATAAAATCGTGTCTATCCATAACAACCGTTCTAAGAAATATGTAATAATGAGTATAAATACTATTAATTTCAGTTTTCTTTCAATACTTTCCAATTCAGAATTCATTTTCCTACATATTAATTTCAACACAAAAATATAGGAGCGTTTATTTGAATGTTCAAAAGTCTGTCTGAAAACGAAAAATTCATTATTGAAGGCGAAAAAACGACGTTGAAAATAGGAGGCTTAACCTCAATTGCTTAGCGCTAAAATCAATACCTTTACAAAAAAATTGAAGAATGAAAAATGTTTTTTCGAATAAAATCATCATCTTGATTTTTGTTGCCGTAGTATTAGCGTTGCTTCTTTCATTGAAAGAAATAGCGTTTCTTTTCTTTGAATCGGCAAAACTGTTTTCTTTTAATGAGATTAGGGAGGTGATTTTATACGATCTTCTCATCTTTTTCTATTTTTTCTCTTTAAGTGCTATTTTGTTATGGATAAATGTAACAGAAGGGTTGAGTAAGAATATTTATAAAAACATTGCACTCAGCATGCTTATTACAATAGTCTTGTGCTTTTTGAGTTCTTATATCATAGGAAAACTTACTTTTGATCAGAATCTTATTCGTGAACTCTTTGATGACAGAATAAAAGAACACCATAAGCACCATCCTCATCCGCTTTCGT
>JAHEEB010000571.1 GCA_024640925.1 Bacteroidota bacterium
TATCTTTTTCAATAGTATCACGCAAGAGTAAAGCTAATTTAGTTGTAGTTGTATCTTTGTCGGTAGTATCACGCAACATAAAAGCCAGTTTCAAGGTGTCCTTAGTATTTGTATCTTCACGGGCAAAGGCAATAGCTGTTGTGTCTTTTCCTGTAGTATCGTCAACCATTAATGTTGAACAGGTTTTTGACTTTTCAGAATAAGTTTTGGAAGATAAACAATAAATACTTACTCCAAGAGCAACAGAAGCAATGATTAAAGTTTTTGAATTCAGGATTCTCATGATTATTAAGATTAGTTTAACAATTATTATTAATAGAAATGTAAAAGAACAAGCAATAGTCATTCCAATTTAAACCACAAGTTGTAATTCTCTGATTTTTAGAAACAAAATAAATCTGTCCCTATCTCATTTTTTTCATAATGAGAAAAATTTCTATAAATGATAACCCGAAGGATCTCAGAAAACCTGTAAAACATTTTAATTCCCTGTTCCTGAAGAATAAAATTAATGGAAAAAGATTTGATATACCCGAAATAAATGAAGGGCGCCTGACATCTTTTAGATTCGTATTTGATTGATGAAGGAGTAGATGAAATAGAGTTTGGTATGGCAAACCCATATTTGTTGCAGGACCTTTTGACGACAAAGCGAATTATTGGCATACTCGAAAGAAATGTTGGAAAAGGTAGGACCCGTGTGGAATTATAAATGCGCGATAAATATTAGTTAATCATTGGGTTAATAAAAATCAATCTGATTTTCGTCGAATTCTACTAAACGACTGTGGTGTGATATCTAATAAAAGGTGTTATTGTCATTTTTAATTGCAATTAGTCATATAAAAATATGTTAATAATTAATCAGCAAAACCTTAATAAATGAAAAGGGCTATATCAAAAGTAAATTTGTTTTGTGAAGAATATTTGAAAACAGGCTCGAAGGGGAGGATTACGAATGAAAAGAGGGTGTCTCGGACTTTTAAGACCACCCTCTTGTGTGTTTTACAAATTATATCTAATTAATCTTTTATACAACGAATACTAAATCCACAATTTTTTGATTGATTGGCATTCACAAAATCTGAACGATTATATGATATTGCGCGATAAATTGCATTTGTAGAACTATATTCAGTACTTGTCCACCAATAAGCATCTGAGATAAGATATCGGAAGGAGCCATCCGGATGTCTGTAGCCTGCATTATGGGCAGAAAAACCACTGCTATTATTTGATACCTGGTCATTTCCAACAGTGCCTGAAATATAAGAATCATACCATCCTGAATCAAAAGCTAATGATTTTGCAATTTCATTCCCAGTACCTTCATAACCAAAACCATTTAATATAAGATAATCAGAAAGCTCTTTCATGTCCTCACTGGTAGGAACATGCCAACCGATAGGACAAATCTTATTTGAATTCGCTACATACCAATTGTATAAAGCTCCTGAATAGTTTGCATTTGTTGAATCGTTGTTATACCAACAATATGCTCCTGTTAAAACAATTCCCCATGAAGAATTTGTTATATTTTGTATTGCTTCACCATCATTATAAGTAGTAGTTCTTAGGTTTTCAGCCATCCATACTTGATTGCCTATTTTTACAGTCTTATATTCATTCCCATCATTATCAACAACTATATCTGAATAGATCTCTTCTTTTTCAATCTCAATAATTAAAGGAAAATTTCCAACAGAAAATAGCTTTAATGAATCAATTGAATAAGAATGTACAAAAGTTTTATATCCACTTTTTTCTATGGTTAATGTATATTCACTTAAGCTATCCTTAACAATTATAACATTATTTGCAATACTATCAATATTTTGAATGTAGGTATATGAATCATTACTTACAGTTAGTTTTGCTGAAAGCAAGTCATTTGAGGTTTTATCTGTAACTCCAATCATGAAATTGAATGTTTTAATTTCAATGATTTTAAAACTAGTAAAACCAAAATCTTCCGGTAAGTATTCTTCTGTACTTAATACTTCAACATTAATTGTCTGGGTAATGTTTTTAGATACATCGAATTCTATCGGAAGAGGATTTGTTACATTTTGTGCCGCTTTTGAACCCAGAAGTGGTGCAGCAAATATGGAATTCCCTGATGAATCTATTAAAGTAAATTCAGTTAATTTATATGATCCTGTTTTTAAAAGAATCTTTTGAATAAAGTAATTATCACTCATTTGATAAATATTGATTTCGGAAGAAGTATAGTTCGTGTTACTTCCATCAAGGTTTTGTATAGTAATAATTACCTTATCAGCATTATTTAAGTATGCACTTTTTAATGAAGAAGATTTCAAGTTAGGGATGGAAATTGAAAATGACACTTCATTTTCTGAGGTATCTAATTCATCTTTATTTTCTTTTTGACAAGAAAGCAACAAACTACTTATCAGAATCAAACTAATTATAAATGAGAAGGGATTTTTAAATTTTTTCATATGTGTAAGTTTATTCCACTTTACGTATCATTAAAAAAAATGTTATTTATTAATCAATAAAAGATTCTTTCCCAATTTTGCTGGTTTTCCGGCAAGTAACGTTTTTTTGGTACCTTTCATGGCAACAATTGCCGGATCGAAACTACCATTCGTTATATAATAAATAGCCTGATGTAAGGCTGGTTCATTCAGATCTCCCCATGCATAATTATTTTCGTTGTTAGTAGTTTGATCTGGCGCAATTCCGCTAAAGTAATCACCAAAGCCATCGGAATTAATTATTTTAGCAGCAACGGGATAAACAAACCAGTCCTGAAATTCGAACCCATACATTGCCACGGGTTTTCCATATGTAGTATTTCCAATTGTTTTAACCGTCATATGTGGTTTGAGACAATTAATAACTAATTCACTTGCAGAAGCTGAATATTCATTTGTCAGGAAAAATACCCGATTAAGGTTTAAATTCAAATCGTTATTATGGAATTTAACAGTTGTATCATTTTTAGCGCTTCTGTTGCTATTATGTTTAAGAGTATAATAGTTGGCCCCGACTTTTGAAGAGGGTATAAGCATATCGGCCATTTCCCCGGCAATAGAAAGATATCCGCCAGAATTAAAACGTAAGTCAATGATTAAATCAGTAACACCGGCAGTATTAAAAGAATCAATTGTATTTTTAAGTTCTTGCTCTGAATAGCCCAAAAAACTTTGAAAAACCATATACCCAACAGTAGCATTGTTTATTTTGTAAGTTTTTGCACATAAAACGCCTTTCATATTAAAGGTCTCCTTTGTGAGGGTTACAGAATGAGAATTTCCATTATTATCGATAAAACTAAATTCTGAACTACCATTCTCATAATTGAAGAAAAAATCAAAGTCATCAATTTTTTGTGCATTAACACCATCAATTGTGGAGATAATACAACCTCGATCAATTCCTGCAGCATAAGCATCTGTACCAGGATATGACAATATTACCCTTAAATTGCCTTCAGAATCCCAAGCCAGGTAAAAACCATAGCCAAAGTCCTCACCTTCATTGAAATAAGAACTAACAGATTCAGCTTTATCAACAAAACTCCAATGATCAATAGAGACCATCATATCAGCCATTAAATCCTGCGGGGTATCATAGTTTAAATAATCCAATTCCGGAATAGAATCGTTCCATAAGTACCAATAAGGCATCAACTCATTTATATAGAAGTAAATGCTGTCTTCAGATGTTAGTTTATCACTTTTTAGAGGTTCATCATCTTTGCTACAACTTACTGTCAAATAAACAATTCCAAAAAAGACTAATCCAACCTTGATTAATGTTTTCATAAAATATAAATTAATATAACATGTATTTTTTCAAGCTTCAAATATGCTAAAAAAAAGCGTTTTTCACTCTTATTTTTCTTTTTTCTTCCATATAATATTTTCATATGAAAAAGCAACCTTTTTAAGTTTTTTACATCTTTTATATTAAATCATTTAATGAATTAAAATGGTAGGTTAGTGAACAGCGCGTCAAGCAATATACTCAAAGTAGTTGATTAGTTAGGAAAGATGCCCGGTGAAAACCGGGCATTTGTTA
>JAHEEB010000572.1:0-3446 GCA_024640925.1 Bacteroidota bacterium
CATACAAATAAAAATAAATACCAGCACAGAAAACATTTGTATGCCCGGGGCACCTATAAAGAATAGAATAAGCAAGCAAATAAACCCAACAAATGTGGTAATTGTGAGAGCCGAATAAAAAGAGAAAAATGATTTTTTTGCTATGGATTTTAACCCCATAAGTCCTAAAAATTTCTGGAATAATGCAACAAAAAGCATAATAACAGGAATACCAAAAGCAGCAAAGAAAATATAAAATTGTCTGTCGTCATCCGGAATCTGCAAAATTTCGGGGCAATCAATGGTAAAGAATTTAGAGACTAATCTGGAATTGGAAATTTTCATTTCGGAGTAAAGAATACCTGCGATGAAAAGAAAAACAATACCAATATAAAACAAAAAGGTATTCAACAGGGGTTTGTATTTGTTCCATGAGGAGACAGAGCCGGATGGAGCTATGGCAAATACTTCTTTTGCCGGATGTCGGGCAATTACAGGTTCATTGTCCCTGAGGGTAACATTTCCAACAAGAAGCATTTCGTCTCCTTGTTTTAACACATGCTGAACATGTTCTTTCCCATCAATTATGCGGGAGAGTTTTTCAGGTACCCATACCCACTCTATGCCATCCGGAATGACAGAGATTCGACCCGTTTCGTCTTCTATCTGAAAGGGGTTACACTCCTTTTTTTCATAAATAACCCGGGTTTTTTCTTTCTTGTCAATATCATGAGTAACCTCGAGAATTTTGTGATAATATCCGATGCATGGTTTTTTATCGATAGGAGAGAGAAGCGGTTCCTGCATTACCAGTTTGCCTTCTATCTCTGCTAAACCCATAGCTACCGAACGTATTTTTGAGGTAGGAAGAGAAGCTTGAAGTTTTATAAAACGGTTTCTGTTGTTGGGTAAAAAAAAATTTAAGATTAAAACGGTAAAAATTAGAACTCCAAAAGCATTAGGAGAGATATAGAACACCAAAATTACTGAAATTGTTCCTATTATGGCAAGTATGTTTTTTTGCTTTTTAGTCGTATTCATACAATACAAATGTTGAAGACAGGTAGGATGATTTCCGGTGAAAACTGTTTTTTATTTCATTTTTGAGGAGCCAATTCGTCCATACATTTTTTAATGTAAGCTCTATTTGTTAGAGCAAAAATGTCCATACATAGAAAAATACTAAATAGGATGAGGAGAAATTGTACACCTGAAACCTCTATATTAAAATAAAGTATAATCGAAGCGAAAGTTCCCAAAATCCATGTAATGGTTAGTGATATGTAGAAAGTAAGAAATAAGTTGTCAATATTTGTTGAATCCTTTTGTCCGAGTATTTTACGGATTAAAGCCAATAAAAGAATTAATACAGGTATACCAAAGGCTGAAACAAATATTATATACGTAGGATTAGCATCAATATTTTGTAATAAGCCAGAACTTTTAAAACTCAATTCCATCATATTTTTTTTCTTTTTCCGATATGTATAACATGTTTTTCTGCGCATAGCCAAGCATTTTGGCTAGGACGAAGTTAGGAAATTCCTGTATGCCGATATTGTAAAGATTAACACTTTCATTAAAAAATTCACGTCGGTCGGCAATTGCATCCTCTAACCCTGAAACGCGTTTCTGTAATTCAACAAAAGAATTGTTAGCTTTTAAATCAGGATAATTTTCAGCTACAGCCATAATTTTTTGAATGGTTTTATCCATTTCATTGGCAATTTTAACTTTGTCACTGGTATTTGTTGAATTAGTATAGTCAGTCCTTAATTTAGTCAGTTGCTCCAACACCGATTGCTCATATTTTACATATTCTTTAACAACCTTAATTAAATTAGGAATTTCGTCGGCTCGTTGTTTTAAAATAACATCGATGTTGGCAAAAGCTTTTTCGATATTGTTTTTAAGTAAAACCAGCCTGTTAAAAATAGTAATAAAGAAGCTTATTGTTCCAATAATAAGAAGAGCAAAGATGATTATAGAAAAAAAATGCATGATACTTTAATTTTATTTGGTAATAATTTTAATATCTGTCGATAAAATAACAGCAATTAAGGAAACTGCTATACATAGATAAAAAACAAAGTTTGTTAATAGAGGTTTATATCTGTTCCACTTGTCAATAGAATCACTTGGAGTTATTCCAAAAAACCTTTTTCAGAGGGTGCTTAGTAATAGTAGGTTCTTGCTCATTGAGAGTAACATTTCCAACGATGAGCATTTTGTCTCCCTCTTTTAACAAATATTGAACATGTCTTTTTCCCTCATCATCAAAAACGGAGTTTTCTTCAGGAATCCAAACCCATTCCATTTCTTCTGGGATAACTTTTATCCGTCCCGTTTCATCTTCAATAGAAAAATGATTGCATTCCATTTTTTCAGAAATGGTATGGTGATGTGTTTTACCGCCCTTTTCTCTATGCACTGTTTGAATCTCGTATCGATAGCCAATACATGGTTTTTGATCGATTGGAGACATAAGAGGTTCATGCAAAACAAGTTTTCCTTCAATTTCAGCTAATCCCATGGCAACAGAACGAGCTTTAGAAGTAGGAAGTGAAGCTTGAAGTCTTATAAACTTAGTCTTTTGAGGAGGAAATATTATGTGAACAAACAAGAATATAATTATCAGATAAGGAAGCAAAGCAGGGAGCGCAAATCCAAATGGAATAAGGAGAAAAGAAAATATTTTAATTATTTTTTTTGCCTTGAGGCTGTCAGATAATTTCTTTTTCATAAAAACAATATTGGAGAATTGTTTATTTAAATCTGTTTAAAACAGTTTCAAGAAGTCTAAAATCCTGGGTCATAATAAAAAGATTGGTAGATTCTATCTTTCTATCTTCAATGGTTTCCAGACTATATAAGTAAATAATGGTATTGTTGGTTTTGGAATCCTTCCATAAGTAATTCGTTTCTGTCACTATCTTAGTTCCTGTTTTTTGTTCATCGAGAAGGTTCTTAAGCAATGTACCTTTGCCAAATACTTTCTCAATTTCATTCAGAATGTTTTTGCTGTTGCTGTTATTAAAATAAGAAATTTCAATTGCTTTAATATTTTTATCTGTCTGATTAGTTGAGAAAGTAATATCAGGGTTATTACCCTTCGGATCAGCCAGGCAAAAATCCCCGATATTTATAGTAGCAGGGTTTTTTACACTGTATCCCTTCATTCCTGTGAAAGTTGTATTTACTGAGAGTTCTTCAAAATTTGTTTCACCAAGGTATTCATTAATTGTTTTTTCTGGTGCAAATGTTAAAAGGTTAATTTTTTGAGAAAAAACATTAATCATAGGTAAAAAGATTAGGCAGGTTAAAATAAGTTTTAGTTTCATGGTTTTTTGCTTCTTTGAAGTTTATATACCTAATTGTTCTATTAAAATTTACTACTGGCACCGCCGCCACCAGAACGGCCGCCTCCGTGAGAACTTCCTGAAGAATGTGATGAGTGGGTGGAACTT
>JAHEEB010000572.1:3456-4049 GCA_024640925.1 Bacteroidota bacterium
ATTTTATTGGAATTGATTCGTTTGTTTTTTCTGTATAATCACACATTTTGCATACATAAGTAACCTCACACATTCCTTCAGATGAAAAGGTTGCTTTTTTTATTTTTTTTCGTTTTGTGGCTGAATATGCAAATGTTCCACAATGTGGGCATTTCTGGTATTTATCATATCCTGTACTAATCGAATGTTTGGAAATATTGGAACAATTCGAGCAAAAGAACACATAGTAACGAATTGTTTTAAGCTTTGCTTCCAGGTTTTCACTTTGTGTTAAATGACTGGCTTTTTCTTTTCCTGAGAGCAATTTGACCGTATTTTGCTTACAAGAAGGGCATTCGGAGGAATTCTTTAATAAAACACCCCGATAAAAAGTATAATACCACAAAAAACTGATAGCTCCTGCAATTGGGAAAAAGATAAAAAGACAACCCAGTCCGACAAGGGAGAAACTGTTTTCTACATTTACAAAGTTTTCAGTGCTACACTGTTTTTTATCAACCTGATTTTTTGTCTTAGTAATGAAATTTCGTAAAAAGAAAAAAGTGAGTAAAAGATAAACAACAGCAAATATCCTGAATGTTGAGGATTGAATA
>JAHEEB010000573.1 GCA_024640925.1 Bacteroidota bacterium
AACTTCTATTGGAGCCAACCCGCACTGAATTTTGGTTTTGCAAAACCCGAAGAACCCTGGATGCTTCCTACCAATCACCCGGATGTAATGGCTTTGCGGGAAGAACTGAAAAAGATACTTCGATTCTGGATGGACATGGGAGCAGATGGTTTTCGGGCCGATATGGCTGGTGCCCTTGTAAAAAACAGCAACATAAGTGGGAACGATCAGTTTTTCAATACAAAAGACGAAGCCACCAAACAATTCTGGCAGGAAATACGTCAACTTATGGCAACTGAATATCCCGATGCTTTTATGGTTTCTGAATGGTCGGGACCAAAAGATGCTCTTGATAAATCTTTTCATGCCGATTTCTACCATTGGTTTGCCGGATACAACGATCTTACCCAGAAAGAAAGCTGGAGAATCCTTAACGGATATTCCGAAGGACATAGCTTTTTCGACAGCGCGGGCAAAGGCAATATTACAAATTTCCTTACTGGGTATATGGAGCAATATTCTGCTACCAAATCAATGGGTTATATTTGTATCCCTTTGGGTAACCACGATAATGCAAGAATAAATGTAAACCGTACACCCAAAGAACTTGAAATGATTTATGCTTTCGGACTAACTATGCCTGGTGTTCCTTTTATTTTTTATGGAAATGAAATTGGTATGCGTCAATTATATGGATTGCAAAATGTAGAAGGAGCATACCCTCCCAGATCCGGAAATCGCACGCCTATGCAATGGTCAATGGAGAAAAACATGGGTTTCTCAACTGCTGCTGCTGAAAAACTTTACCAGTCGGTTGATATGGCAAAAGATGCTCCAAATGTTGCAGAGCAGGAAAAAGATCCGAATTCATTACTCAACAAAACCAGGCACTTGATTGCTATTAAAGAGAGCGAACCTGCTCTTGCCGGATATGCAGAATTCATTCCCGTATATGCAAAGGAGAATACATACCCCTTTATTTTTGCCCGATCTACCGGGAATGAGGTTATTCTTGCCATTTTCAACCCGGCCAACCGGACAGAAAACGCAGAATTCAAACTGAATATAAAAGCAAAAGGATATACACTTCTTGCAGGCGATAAAATAAAAATTTCAAATAAAGGACAGGCTTATAGTCTCGAAACACCTGGAATTAGTTATTCTATTTACAAGTTGAAACTTTAAATTACAAATCTTTTCGGTCAGTTGAATTTCTTTCCTGATTTCCTACGCACGAAAAAAAATTTCCTGCGCAGGAAATTCCAAATGAGTACTGTGGAAAAATTATTCTCTGCGCTGAAAATTTGTGTCCTGAAATTTAGTTGGGTTATAAATCCCGCGATCGAGACATTGCAAATTTCCGGTTGTTTTTTTCTGTTAACCTGGTAAACTTCCCGCTTCAAGTCTGCTTTTTTAAATTGCTATGAACTTAAGATTTTCTTTTTTGTTATTCCTAAACCACTGTAAACCACTCAGGAATGAAAAAGCTTTTCCAGGTAAGAAAGGAATACAATGCTCCCGTTCTTTATTTCAACGAGTTGCTCCCCAATCCAATGGAGCAGTTCGATGAATGGTTCAAAAAAGCGTTGAAAACCGAAAAAAATGAACCAAACGCAATGGCTCTGGCAACAACGGGTATCGATTTGAAACCTTCTGTACGATTTGTTCTTTTGAAAGCATACGATGAAAGAGGGTTTGTTTTCTTTACTAACTATGAAAGCCGTAAAAGTATTCAGATTTCACAAAATCCATATGCCGCAATTACACTGTTCTGGCCATTGTTACAGCAACAAATAAGGGCCGAAGGAGAATTAACAATGTTACCCGAATTTGAATCGGATGATTATTTCAACGACAGGCCAAACGGAAGTAAAATTGGAGCCTGGGCCTCGCCTCAGAGCAAACCAATACCATCGCGCGAATATCTGGAGAAATTAAAAGGTGAATACGAAAAAATTTATTCAATTTCCAGAATTCCACGTCCTAAATACTGGGGTGGATACAGGCTTATTCCAAACATGATAGAATTTTGGCAGGGCCGACCAGACAGACTTCACGACAGATTTGAGTATAAATTAATAAATGGTTGCTGGAAAAAAGAAAGGCTGGCTCCTTAAGCGATAAATTCGGCTTATGTATTCTGATTATCAATTCCTGGTGAGTACATCAATATTAAGCCAGTATATTTTATGCTGTTTTTCGAAAGCAAAAGTGTGTTTTCCGAAAAAATCGGTAATTAAAGTGCTTTCATTGATAAATCCACCTTAATAATTTGTAATAGAGGTAGAAACATCAATAAACCACCCCTGATATAATGTAACTTTAGAGAACTTATCAATAAAAGCCCTTCCATAACACAGAATGTAATGGAATCCATCGATAAATCCAATTCAATAATACGGAACTGAATTGACTTCATCGGTAATAGCCATGTAATAGAACGAAACGACAGGGATTTCATCGATAAAGTACCCTTCGTGATACGTTATGATGGTAATTTCATTCGTGAATGCCGTTCAATACAACTTATTTATGAAAACACAAACCGCAACGTTGAAACAATATTTTCAAATTCCGACTTGTTAGTTCCTAAGCTTATTAAGTTGTTCCTTTATAGCATTTATTTTCAATTCAGCATCTGCCAGCTTTTTCTTTTCATTATCGACAACGGCAGCAGGTGCATTCTGAACAAAACTTTTATTATCAAGCTTCTTCATAACCGATTGAAGAAAACCTTCATGATATATCAGATCTTCCTGCAGTTTCTTTTTCTCGGCTTCTACATCAATCAAATCGCCAAGGGGCACAGCAAACTCGGTTGTTTTAACCATAAAACTTACAGCAGAATCATCCGATTTTTTCACAAAGCTTTCTTTTCCAATATTTGCAAGCTTATTAATAACCGGGATAAACTTTTTATCAAAATCAGTTTCATCAGCCGTAATCTGCAACAAAACAGTATCCTTAAGTGGTATGTTTTTATCCTGCCGAATATTTCTGACTGCAGTAATTATTTCTTTTGCTTCTTCGAATAATTCCAATAACTTTTTATTCACCTTCAAAGGTTTTGGCATAGAAGACAACATAATTGTATCCCCTTTTTTCCGCTCTGCTATAAACTGGTAAATTTCTTCGGAAATAAAAGGAACAAACGGATGTAAAATCTTCACTACTTTCTCAAAAAAGCCGATTGTTGCTTCATAGGTTTTTTTATCCATAGGTTGCTGATACGCTGGTTTTATAGCCTCCAGATACCAACCAGAGAATTCATCACGAACAAAATTGTAAACAACCATTAAAGCTTCACTAATCCTGTACTTGTGAAAAAGATCTTCAATTATTTTTATAGTAGCATTTAATTTATTATCGAACCAATCAATTGCAGCAATTGCAGCGTCGGATTGTGGAATAGAATTATCAATCTCCCAGCTTTTTACTAACCTGAATGCATTCCAGATTTTATTACAGAAATTCCGACCCTGCTCTGTCAGGCTTTCGTCGAAAAGAATATCATTCCCTGCCGGAGAACATAATAGCATCCCTACTCTTACTCCATCGGCACCATATTTATCAATCAAATCAAGGGGGTCTGGCGAGTTTCCAAGCTGTTTTGACATCTTTCGGCGTTGTTTATCTCTCACCATTCCGGTAAAATAAACATTGCTGAAGGGTTTATCGCCCATATACTCATACCCTGCCATTATCATTCTGGCAACCCAGAAGAAAATAATATCGGGAGCTGTTACTAAATCGTTTGTGGGGTAATAATATTTTATTTCTTTATTCTCTTTATCTTTAATTCCATCGAACAGAGATATCGGCCATAACCACGACGATGCCCAGGTATCAAGAACATCTTCATCCTGTCGTAAATCAGAAACAGATAATTTCTTGTTCCCGGTTTTTTCTTTAGCAAGCTTGAGAGCATCTTCAATGGTTTCAGCAACATAAAACGAACCATCCTCAAGATAAAAAACCGGTATTCTGTGCCCCCACCATAGCTGGCGACTAATGCACCAATCTTTTATGTTTTCCATCCAATGTTTATAAAGGTTCTTAAATTTCGATG
>JAHEEB010000574.1 GCA_024640925.1 Bacteroidota bacterium
TTTAATGTAATCAGGGTTCCGGCGCGAAGAATGATTAATTCCGATCCGCTTAAACGGGGTACAATAAATGAGTTGATTGTGACTAACTATAAGGTATAGCGCATCAGCCATTATCACTCACCGTTTGTTTCTTCCCCTTCCTCTTCTTTACAGTATTGTGCTTAAAATTATTCGATAGAATACTAATGTTTCCATCGACCTCCAAAACCGCCAGATCTACATCACCTACATCCATTACCCCATGTTCCCTTACAGCCTCCTTAACTTCGGAGTGGGTTATTTTTGCTTTGATTAGGTTTTTATCTATAAGTTTACCTTTGTAAATCAGAAGGATTGCATGCCCCTGCACTATTTTCCCGAATGTTGGGTATTTGTAAAGTATTAATTTAAAGAAATAGTTGGCAATAAAAAGAGAGGCTGCTGCAACTAACCCACCAGCCAAAGTGGAATCGGAGCCTACCATGGCATTTTGAACAGCGTTGCTGATAAGCAGGATAAACACCAAATCGATTACCGATAGTTGGGCCAGTTCTTTCTTCCCGAACAAACGAATAAAAATCACAATAAACAGGTAAATGGCAACAGAACTACCCGCAATCTTTAAATAAACTAAAATGATGTGCATGAATTGTTGTTTTTATATACAAATACATTATTGTCCGCTTAAAAATAAAAATGCAACCTCTACAAGGTTGTGAAAACTTAAAACAATCTGTCCTACAATAATGTATCCTCTACGAGGATAATTTGACAACTTCGTAGAAGTTGCATTTTTGTAGGAATGAATAATGACCTCTTCTTAGGAACAACCTCGTAGAGGTTGCAATTATTGTGAGATGTGGGCCACACTTAATATTTTTATCGGACAACATTAATACAAATATAATGTTGATATAAAAAGACCATACATGTTCTTACAAACAAAATACCTTTATATGGAAATTTGCAGGAAAACCGTATGCGGGAAAACTGCACATACAGCTTGGCGAAGCGATAAGAAAGGTGTCCTTTCCTTCTCTGCTCTATTGGTTTATGAAAACAAGCAGCAGGCTTTCTGTAATAATTCTGTTGGTTAATATTTCTATGCTCCCCTGGTTTCAAAATATTTCGTTTGCATTTCAATTACCATTTTCTTAAAATCGGGGAATTGAGTCCATAGTTCTTTTGAGCAGCCGGTGAGCTCTTTGCATTCTATACAACAATCTATTTTCTTTTCAACGGCACATTTGCGCACCGTACAATTGGTTATGATAACACCTTCCGGTTTGTCTGTTGTCTTGCACCCGAAGCAGAAAATCTTTTCCGGGTCAAAAGCAATCCCGTACTTTTCTTCAATTTTCCAGATATCAAAGGCTTCTTTCTTCAGAGCTGTATCATTATTAATTGATGCAGCCAGGAATTTGCAATCGTCAGGGCATTTATAGCCGCAATAATTCAGCTTTTTCGGATCAGGAATTTCATTATCGGGCAAAAAGCCAGATGATAATCCATTGGCAGATAGCTTTGGTAGGGCAATTAAAGCACAGCATCCGACACAAACCTGTGCTCCTTTCATTAGAAAATTCCGACGGGAAACTTTAGGGTTCATGGGTACAATAATTAATGGTGAATTAAATATAAGACAATTATGAACGAAATATACGTACATTTTTGAAGTCCAATTGAATAAAACGAACTATTTTCGATTGAAGGAATAAAATTTACCTTTAAGAAAAATTTTTTTATGTGATGACGAACCTTCTATTTTGAACCAGACATATAGTTTTACGAAACCCACAGCTGGCGCGAGTTTGCAACTCGTGCCCAAAACAGAAAAAATAAAGCAACAGAAATGAAAAAAACACAACAAATAATAAACATAGTCCTCAGGCACGGGCTACAAATCCGCGCCAGCTGGTGGTTTTCAATCAAGCATAGGTAAATCAATAACTTTTCAAAAAGTTATACAAAGTTATGTAGGAACGGTAGTTTCCGAGGGGGCAGAAAATTTATTTAAAACATCTCTTGGTAAAGAAGGATATCATAAGGCTATTGGCACTTCTATGACTATAATTGGTAATTTTGCAGATCAAACAATATCAAAAAGTGAAATTTATTGAAATGAAGGATGAAATTAAAGATTGGTTTTCATATATAGGAGGCCTTTTGTTTGCAGTTTTTGTTTTTTTGTTTTTTCATATTCGCTCCTGTGAAACAAAAAAATTGGAAAAGTGTAGTAAGTATACCTATACTGAAACCTATAAAATTAGTAATTGTAAATTAGGTTATTGTACAGATTATGAGTTTTATGTGGGTAATAAAAAATATACAGGTTCATATTCAACATATTATTCTGAACAGTTAACACCAAGGTTAAAAGTAAGGTATTTTTGTAATGATCCTTCTATTAATAGGATAGTTTGGGATGAAACACTTATAAAAAGCAGATGGTAAAAACAAAGAGCGAAGACAAAAAAAGAAAATGATTAAAAAGATATACATGAACCAGACACAACAAACAATAAATATAGCCCTCGGGCACGGATTACAAATCCGCGCCAGCTGTAGGGTTGTGCTTTATTTTATCAAAACGTCTCACAGAAAACGAGATGTTAAACCAGATTTACATCCGTCACTTACGACGACAACATGATATAAACTATTATTATTCAAAGGAATTAATATAATATGTCAAAGTAGAAATAATTTAATGAAAGTTTTATGAGAAGTATTAAAAAAGAACTCCTGCTTTTTCTGGTACCAACAATATTATTTTGTAATTCATGTACCCATACTGAGAAAGTTAAATTAAATAATACAATATCTGATGAAACTATATACTTGAAATATTATCAATGGGGTATTGATGATGAGATGATTATAATTTCTTTAAATAAGTCAAATCATCCCAAAAATAATAAGGATATTTTATTAAATAATAATTGCATATATTATAAATTACAAAATGATACTCTCTATATTTATAGAGTTTCCCCTCCATCAGAAATCAACATTGCAGAAAAATTTAAAACCAAAATAAAATTTATTGATTTACCAAATTATAAATTTATAGAACTCAAAAAGACCTGTCAAGATAATGGTCTAAATTTTTTCCCGCCCCTAACTGAGCGTAGCTTGTCTGAATAACAGGCACTACGCTGGAACAAAGCACTAAGCGAAGGTTTATTCCCTTTGGTCATGAGCCCTGTCTGAGCGTAGCTTGTCTGAATAACAGGCACTACTCTAGAACAAAGCACTAAGCGTAGGTTTTCCTACGCTTTTTTATATTGGTAGCATTAGCTACTACACTGCCGCCAGTTTGCAACTGGTGGCCAACGATAACAGCTCTAATCGGTAAATAACAAGTATCCGCACTACTAAGTAAGTAGGTATAGTATCCACCAGGGTATAGCTCTAACTTAGCTCCATGAAAAGAAATCAGAAGTATACCAAGGAGCTGATGTACAAGGCCATTGAACAATGTAAGCAGGATGGGCTTAGTCACATGCAATACAGCAAGCGGGCAGACATAAACTATCAAACCTTTAAATTTTGGGTAAAGAAGTATAACCGGGAGAAAGGCGCCGAAAGATCTATGTCGCCAACTTTTATGCCCGTGCAGGTTGTTCAGCCAGTTCAATCAGACCAGTCCAGGACCGAATCGGAATTCATTAGTATAACCTATTTCAATGGAATACAAGTGAATTGTCCAGTAAGTGTACTAAACGTAGTTTACAGAACTACGCTTAATTATGTATCTGCCGCTGTTCCAGTTGAGCACGTCGATTATATAATGAATTGTTTACAGGCAGATTCATTCTCAGTAAAAATAAATTCAATTAAATGCAAAGATTACATTTGAAATTCTAATTTTACACAGATGTTTTGTTCAACCAGGCAAAACATTGCGTGTTTCGTTTAATCAAAAGCTTTAAAATAAGATATTTGACAACTTGGGCAAGTTATAAAATATTGAGTTTTAAAACCATATTCAATTAAACTGCGTATATAATAATTGTATAAGTTAAAATTAACCTAAACTACTTATGAATGTCTTAAGGATATCCCG
>JAHEEB010000575.1 GCA_024640925.1 Bacteroidota bacterium
TTAAAAATTGATGTTTTTCTTTCTATATTTAAGTTAATCATTTTTAAGCTATTTCAGAAAAACTTTATTGGAAATTATTACGATAAAAACCTTGGGGCTTTGACAGAATTCGATTGCCGCTGAACAATTTGGCTTAATCAAAAAAAACAGATTACCATTGATAATAAAGGCCAAAACCAATTTCGCACTTTTTTAATGTGTGTTTTGGGTTGTTAACTTTATGTGTTGTCATTTTTTCCTCGGTCCATTCTATAACCGTTAACAAATAATCAATCTGTTTCTTCTGATAAAGAAAATTTGAATGAACCTGAAAACCTAAAACCAAATTTTCAAACTTAAAAGCGTCATAGCTGATTTTTATTTCAGGAAAAGACAGAAATGCCCACGATGGTTGGGTCTCATATATAAGAACCCGCCTATAGTTCGAACCGATTTGTTTTTGAGCAAACATCTGATTATAGCTTCGGGTCATTATTACTCCTGTGTTCAATGTCAGATTGGTATGAAACAATCCTTTGTTAAATCTTAAAACTGGTCCTGCAATAAAACTGAATTCTTTTGCTACCATCTGAAAATAATTATCATCGTGAACAACAATTAATTGCGGATCGGAAAACTGAAACATATAGTTAAATTCTTCGATGAAATAACTATATCCGTAAATCCCCATATTAAAACCCAAGTACTTAAAAGGCATATATCTTACCGCAAGATTATAGTTTGAAGGAGCAATTCCATCTTGCATCAACAGTGAAATACCAGTTTCCCAATTACCTTTTAACCACAAATCTAAAGAAATTCCGAGATACAGGCATTCTAGACCTCCGGTTTGTTTTTCAAAGCAGTTAACAAAATCAAGATTTTCTGAAAGTGATAAGCTATCAGCAGACATATATCGACTGCCTGCAAACAAGCTGAGTTTATATTTTTCAATAAACCCATCGCTGGCTGTAGCCGCTCTGGTTAAACAAGATAAAAATAACAACATTCCTAGTAAACGAAACATTTTAAAATAGATTTAAAAAATTGTTATTAGGGGTGTAAGCTCGGTAATCACTCTCTTATCTGATAAATATATATCTATTGAAAATCGGGCAGTATTATAATCAATTTTTGGTTTCAGAAAAAGATAAAAATAATATGCTTGTGTATTAAATAAAACAGCATTATTAGCATCTTCAATTAATTTATTAATAGAGATATACAAGCCACTATTATTTCTGTATCTCCCTGCATATGCCACAAATTGTTCTGTAACATCGGAACCGGCAACAATTTGTTCTGTTAAATTATATATAGTTCTAATTTTTAAACTATCAATAAACTGTTTTGCTTTATATGGCATGGCACAATCGCACATAACACCATAAGCGTGTTCAAATCCTAAACCAAACCTGTTAAAAGAATAAAAAAAAGTGTCGTTACTTGAAATGGCAACTTCAAAAGCAACAGCTTCGCTCTTTATCGTGTCGATATCACTCGTTATCCAAATTCCCGAATTATTAACTGGTTTAATATCCACTCTTTCATAATCAAAATAAGTGAGTGAATTAGGACAATCACAACAGCTAAAAAACAATCTTATGGTGAAGACAGAAACCACTATAATAATAATTTTATAGTTCTTTCCCTTTCCAAATAACATAATGTCCGGTTTAAATTCAATGTTAAATTTGATAGGTTATAAATATAATAGGTTTTCAAATATATCCTACCTCCAAACTAAAATTACATACAATATGGTCGATTTTGGAACAAAACACAAAAAACTATTGTAAGAATACTTAAAAACAAAAGGATATTTATTGTATATAACAGTATAAACATCTACGTATTAAAACCAATTTACACATTTGAGAATGTGCTAACTATTTATTTAATAATTCCGAACTCTACCCTTTAAAGAAAAAGTGGAATAATGCAAAAAAATCAATTAAAATTACCTTTAACAGCTTATATTTAAGCCCTGTCTAATTCAAAGAAGAATTCAAGTTTTTTATCATCAATCTTTACGGACAACTTAGTCTTTTGAAGTTTTAGAAATTCTCGGGCAATAAAAAGTCCCAAAGCGGGCATACTAAGTTCTTTAGAAGAGATATAAAATTCCTGTTTAGTCGAAGTCAGCACATAATTTACCTCTTCCGGATCAGCAGAATGATTATCAGATGAAATAATAAAAAGCCATTTCCCACCAATTAATTCAGTATCAAAGGTAACACTGCCCGATTTCATTGTGTTTTTTAATACATAGGTGGCAATATTTCGAACTATAACACGTGCCAGATAACTGTCAGCATTTACATTCAGAACAGCCGGTACTTTATTAAGTATTGCAATATTTTTTAATTCACTTAAAAACTTAATATATGGCTTTATATCATCCAAGAGTGCCTGCAAATTGTTTTGTTTAATAGCAACCTTAAGCTTTCCTTGTTGAAGTTTGGACCAATCAGAAAGATTTTCAAGAAGAACATATAAATTTCTCAGTGAACTGTCCATAATACCCATCTTATTTGACAGTTCTTCGGTGGAATAATCTTTTATTTTGTTCCGAAGCATAGAAGAATAACCAAGTACTGTATTCAACGGTGCCTGTAGATCGTTTGTAATTACAGAGAGAAGCTTGTCCTTCATTTGGTTAATTTCTGCCAAATCTTTGGTTTGTACCCGAAGCATTTCTTTTGAGCGAATCCGGTGTATCTCTGCTGCTGTTCTTGAGCCTATTATACCGAGCATATGTCTTGAATTGGTAATCTCCTCCATTTCCGAAGTATGCAATACACCTATAATTCCCATGGGCAAACCTGTCGAATCGAATAAAGGGGAACCAATAAAACTTTGAGCACCTGTTTCTTTGAGTATTTTATCATTTGGAAATAACTCACAAAGTTTCGAAGGATAAAAAGAAGTATACCCTCGCATGGTGTTCTCAATAAATGAATCCTTCAAAGAAATATAGTGAGTTTGAATAGTTTCGCCATGAAAATAAAATATCTTCAATCTCGACTCATCGTCGGCAATCCTCCTGGCAATAAAAGCATATTTTGCATTAAAAGTATTACACAACATTCGTGTAATCTGTTTAAAAAACTGCCTCCCTGTTGACTTTGTTGTAGTTCTTAAAATTTCTGATAACCATTCATCATCTTTCAGATAATTGGCTGACTTTGTAACCTTCAATATTGTATATTCAACATTGGTAAACCCAATATTCTTTTGTGTCATTTTACCCCAGAAAACATTCTGTTTGCATGTTCGAAAGGATAATTCCTGGGAATATTGACCAAATTTCTCTAGCTCTTCGTTGTATTTCTCAACACTAAATTCAAGTGGCTCATAATTATATAACCTGAAAGCCTGAATATTTATGAGTTGTGATTTGGATGAAGCTTCGAAAAGTTTTATAGCCGCACTATTACAATCAATTATTGTAAAATCTTTTTTATCAAGAATAAAAATTGCTTCATCTGAAATATCGAGTATTGCCTGAAAAAGTGGATCCTGTTCGTTTTGTTTGATAACTGCCTGAATTGAAGTTGACCGTGAATTTAGCATGCTCTTACTGTTTTCCATTTTAATCTACGTAAGATGTGAAGAAATGTTGTTCAATTGGTAAAAATAATAATATAATTTTTATTAAATATTTGCATTATTTAATGGATGATTTGGTATTTTTAAATAACTAAAATATATTTAATACATCCTGCCATGAAAAAAATAATAAAAAAATTTTTTAAATACCTTTTAATTTTCATTGCGTTTATTCTTGTAGTTCTTTTTACTGCTCCTATCCTATTCAAAGGAAAGATTATTAAGGTAGCAAATGAACAAATAAGCAAGAATATTAACGCCAATGTTAAATTCGATGATATTAAACTCTCGTTCTTTAAACAGTTTCCAAATCTGAGTGTGAGTATTAAAAACTTGTCTGTTGTAGGTATCGATGAATTTGCCGGCGATACACTTATGTCCGTTAAATCCATTGATGTGGCTGTAAATGTTATAAGCGCTATTAAAATGGAAAACGTTGAAGTACGCAAAATAGCT
>JAHEEB010000576.1 GCA_024640925.1 Bacteroidota bacterium
GCCTCAGGTTACTATTGGCCTTGCAAAGGATTATAAACACGAACATGAATTAATACGTACCCTTTTAAACTTTGGAAACCGTATGTTATATGTCGATATGGATGATTCACCAACAATTGCTCAATATGTTGTTGAAGAAATCCGAAATGATGATCTTGTGTTTCTGCACCCGATATACCAGAAAATATACGGATTGGTAGCAGATTTTGTCGATCGGAAAATGAAAATTGATCCTAATTATTTTATAATGCACGAAGATGCTGAAGTAAGCTCGGTTTCTGTAGATATGATGACTGAAGGGTTTGAAGATAAAATGAGTAAGATATGGAGCAAGAACAATGTGAAGCTAGAAACAGAAGAGATGAAGTTAAAGGCAATTGTTCCGGAATTGGTTATTTCCTTTAAAAACAAAAAAATGTTCGAAATGATAAAGGAAACACAGGAAGAAATAACCAATGCCCAAAATGCGAATGATATGGAGTCCATTACCCTGTTGCTTCAAAAGATGCAAATACTGAATGAACTGAAAAAAAGTATTGCTAAAAAATTGGGGGATAGGATTATATTGTAAATTATTTCTAATTACTAGAAAAACAAAAAGTTTATTATTCTGAGTAAAGTTATTTGAAAAAAATTAATGATTATTCATTGACTTTCCTGATTATTAAGGATAAAGTCATTGTATTAAAACGAAATCGAGTTTTTTATTAAAAACAAATTTGAATATAATTCTATTTTAAAATGAAAAAGCAAATGTATACATATGAATAACCATAAGGCGGTGATAGATATCATCAACAGGCAATAACTATTTTATTTAGAAGATTCGTAAACTTATTTAATTGAATTTTAAAAGGGAGTAGGTATGAATAAGTTTACGAATGTTTTGAAAACCAAAGCAATTATTGGAATTGCTGGTATTTTATTTTGCAATAACCAGGTATTCAATCAGGAATACAACATTAGTTTTACTCTGGCTGATGGTGCACAAAGTCATCAGATTGCTTTTAATGCCTTAGGCTTTATATCGGGCGATTTTTGCGCCTGCACGTTTGTCCCCCCGGGAAAAGTAGCCGATTACTTTGGATTTCAATACCTGCGGGATAATGATATAACTCACATGGGCCACAATTCTGATTTTAGTGGTGTTATTGGCGATAATTTGCTTTCTGTACTTGATAGCGGGCAAAAGGCACTTATTATAAAGACTGCCAAAGAACAAGTAGATATAATACAACAATATGCTTATATGCGCTTTCCCTTAATTGATGCTTTCATCAGAATGCGCGATAATAACATGCCAAGTGGTAGTGATGGTTTAGACCTCGATGCTGTCAAAACCATATCGGCAGAAATGTATCGGGTCGATGGCAGAATATGTATTCAACGGGCCCAGGTATATGCCAGTATTATTAATTCTTTCACCGCAAAACAAAAAGCTTATCTTGATAGTATTTCTAAAATAGGCATGGATAATATGCCAAGACTTCCTGAACAGATTGACAAAAAAGGACTTAACAATAATGAATTTGTCGGAGTAATGTCGATTGCCGATGATATTTATTCGTGGTATGTGGGCAATATTGATGCGGACGTATATTTCTGTCCTGAAAGACAGGGCAATTATTTCGGCAGCTTTTATTTAAAAGATGCCCCAGCAATGGGCAATCCAAACTATTCTATTGATACAAACCTTTCTCAACATGGTGGTGAAAGATTTTTGGCAACGCTTAATACCTCCCAAAAGGCGCTTATTACAGAGTTAACAGAAAAACAAAGAATAGCATTAAATACATTGGTTGACAGAAGAACAGACATATCTGACTTATTAAGAGGATATTTATCGAATAGTACTGTTGATACAAACGAAATTCTTGCTTTATCTGAAGTATACGGAGAACTCGATGGCGAGATATCTTACTACTATGCAACAAATTTCTCTAAAGTTAATTGGACATTAACAGATGACCAGATGGACACGCTCATGAAAATTAGAAACCTTGATGATTATCCATGCGAAGGAGCCTATTTATATTCCGATAGTATTGGATTACCTGCTATTGAAAACACCGATTTTCTGTTTTTATCAACATCTTCAGGCATAAATCAAATAGTTAACCAGGAAAATTTGTCTTGTTATCCTAATCCTTTTTCAAATACTATAAACATTCGGAATGCAGATGGTTATGAATACTTTATTTTAATAAACGCAGTGGGACAAACAGTGTGGCGTGGTGAACGAATTCAAGAATACGATTTTTCGAACGTGCCAAATGGTATATATTTTCTTGAAATAAATACTCCCAAATCAGAACAGTTGATAAAGCTTATTAAGCAGTAGTTTTATACTTATTTCCAACTTCCCTAATTTAATAGAGTTGAATTATGAAGAAGAAATATGTATTAAAATTATCGGGTTGGCTTTTTATCCTTGCTTTTTCTTCCATTAACTTGAAGGCTGGCATTTTTGATACACTTCAACCTGTTCAAATTGCTTCGGACTTTTTATTTACCGAGGGCCCTTGCTGGCATCCCGATGGATATCTAGTATTTAGTGATATCGATGGTAATACTATATATAAGTGGGACGAAACATCGGGGATAGATACATTTTCTTATCCATCGGGTAAATCAAATGGGATTGTTTGCACCAAATCCGATGAATTTTTTATTTGTCGGCATTCAAACCGCGATGTCGCCAAAATGAAAGCACAAGGAATAATCGAATCGTATGTTTCGCAATATAACAGCAAAAAGTTTAATAGTCCAAATGATCTCGAATTAAGCTACATGGGTTCTGTATACTTTACTGATCCTGATTATGGAGTGGATGTTAATGATCGGGAACTTTCTTACGAAGGCTTATTCTGTATTCCATTTGACAAATCAGAAGCTGTTTTACTTGACAGCACACTCGTAAAACCCAACGGACTTACATTTGTGAACGACTGGCGGACACTTTACGTATGCGAAAGCAGTACAAATACAATATATTCATACTATTTACGGGATGAATACATTATTCAGGATATTTCGAAAGATAAAAAAGTATTTCTGAAATTATCCGGCTCAGGTGAAATAGATGGAATTACTTCTGACTTGTTTGGTAATATTTATATAGCATTTGGTGATGGAGGTATAAAAATCTTCGATAAAGATGCCAATGAAGTGGGAACAATAAGTTTACCAGAAAAAGTCAGAAATTTATGTTTTGGCGGAAAATATAAAAACATTCTTTTCGTAACTGCTGGTAATTCACTCTATAAGTTGGAAGTTCGGTATTTTGGCGATTTCATTGCATCTGGGCTTTTAGGTGTGCCAACCGATAAATCAGTAATTTTTAATGCTCTTTCTGATAAGGAAATTACTGCTTACATTGCTTATGGAAATGCTTCGGATAACTTGTTGCAAACTACGGCCATTCAGATTTATCCTGCCGATGTTCCTATAGAGATTACTCTTGATGGATTAAATGCAGATTCAAAATATTATTATACAGTTTATTATAAAAAAGAGGGAGAAACTTCCTTTTACACTGCAACCTCGGGGAGTTTTCATACAAAACGGTCAGCGGGTTCTGCGTTTTCATTTGCTGTAGAAGCTGATCCTCACCTCGATGAGGGATCGAATTATCTCACATTCAGAAATATGCTGAATAATGCTTTAAATCTGGAACCCGATTTTCTGATTGATTTGGGTGATAACTTTATGGTAGAGAAATATCCTTTAGTAAATCGATATTACATAGAACAACGCAGTTTATTCTATCGGAATTTCTGGGATGAGGTGTGCCATTCAATGCCCTTATTCATTGTTCAGGGTAATCATGACACAGAGTTACGCTGGTTAAGTGACAATAGTTATGACGATCCTTTCAATCAGGCAACTGAAATAAGAAAAATGTACTATCCGACACCTGAGCCCGGTGATTTTTACTCAGGGAGTGAATTGGAAGAATCATTTGTTGGTAAAAGAGAAAATTATTATGCCTGGAATTGGGGTGATGCCCTTTTCGTAGTTATTGATCCTTATGGGTATACAGAAGA
>JAHEEB010000061.1 GCA_024640925.1 Bacteroidota bacterium
CCTCCGGAAGTAGCAAACCATAACCCGTTTTTTGCATCTCTTAAAATATCTTTTACACTGCCGCTTGTAAAACCATCTTCGTTAAAATAATCTTTAATGTTACCTGTTTTCATATCAATGGCATGCGCACCATTAATTGCTCCAACCCAGATTTTATGGTTATATTCTTCAATTCCACTTATAATACCAATATTATCGCCTTTAAAATTTTTAACGCTAAATTGTTTTATAGTACTATTTTCAAAGTCGATTTTACAAACTCCATTTTCAGTTGTACCAATCCATATATTATTTTCAGAATCCTGATAAAATTCTACAAGATCATCATAATTGATTTTTTTATTCAGTTGTTTAATTAATGGTGGGACTAAAAAGGTAAGTTGTGTATATTTCTCACTTATGTTAATATTACATTTACATAATCCATTATCGGTTCCTACCCAAATGTTGTTATTCTTATCGCGATTAATTGTATATATGTTACTACCTATTAGGCTTGTAGAATCGCCTGGATTGTGAAAAAAACGATAGAATTTATCATCTTTTGCATTAAATAAATTGAGTCCATTATTCGTTCCAACCAGAAAAATACCATCGGAGTATTCCAGAATAGCTTTTATAGTATTGTGGCTAATTGTAAGTGAATCAAAACTATTATTTGTATATACTTTAAAGTTATATCCATCGAAACGGTTTAACCCCTGCATTGTACCAAACCACATAAAACCTTTGCTGTCACGCAACTCACAGTAAATATAGTCATTGGAAAGTCCATCTTCCATGGTAAAATGTTTGAATTTTAAATCAGAAGGACTCCCAGCAGCAGCGCATAAATGATGCAAAATGTAAAAACAACAGAAGAATATTAATATAATATTCTTAAAAAAACAGTTCATCAAAATCCTTTTAATTAAATATAATTAAAATAGAGATAAATAATGTTCTTAATTTCAAATATATTGTTGTATGAGCTCTTTTAATTTCAGGTTTTGACGCAGGTGGTAATCCAGTTACATATCATACAATGGATGAAACTGCTCAACCCGGTGATCCGAAATTTGTTGATACGGATGGCGATTATGTTATCAAACTGCCGTATTCAGTTATGTACGGTGGTGAGAGAGGGCAGCAATGAGAAATATTTCGTATCTTTCACTACTCGATTAGCGCCAATGCAAAAAACCGCGCATTACTCATGGATTTAGGAAATTTTTATACTGAGTCTATTTTTAATGTAAAGATATTGCAGATTTCTATACAGAACAATCTATCTTTGCATAGATTTTTAAATAATCTTTACAAATGACAACTTGGGGATTAACGAAATTACCATTAATTATTGACTTAGAATCTAAAAAGGTATTAAAAGCTTTACCTTCTGCGCATGCCGCTTTGGCTGAGTTAAAAGGAATTGCATCAACAATTCCAAATCAAAATATTCTGATTAACACTCTTGGATTACAAGAAGCAAAAGACAGTTCTGCAATTGAAAATATAATTACGACTCATGATGATTTATATAAATCAGAATTGAATCTTGACGCTTTTAAATCGCTTCAAGCAAAGGAGGTTCAGAACTATATTACAGCTTTGAAAAAGGGATTTGAACTAATCACAAAGACCGGATTACTGACAAATAATAGTATTCTCCAAATTCAAGAAGTATTAGAGGATAATAAAGCTGGATTCAGAAAATTACCCGGGACTTCCTTAAAAAATGCAGCTACAGGAGAAACTATTTACACGCCACCTCAAGATTTTGAAGAAATAATGGGTTTAATGGCTAATTTAGAGCAATACATCAATGATTCGGAAATGCAAGATTGCGACCCATTGATTAAGATGGCAATTATACATTTTCAATTTGAGAGTATTCACCCATTCTATGATGGAAATGGTAGGACTGGCAGGATAATAAACATACTTTATTTGATTCTGGAAAAGCTTCAATCTTTGCCGATTTTATATTTGAGTAATTATATAATCAAACACAAACCTGATTATTATCGACTTTTACAGAAGGTACGGGATGAAAATATATGGGAGGAGTGGTTGTTGTTTATGATAAATGGAGTCGAACAAACGGCAAAAGAGACGATTGATTTGATTATCCAAATTAAGGAACTAATGCTTCGATATAAGCACAGATTGCGAGATAATTACAAATTTTATAGTCAAGATTTGTTGAATAATTTGTTCAAACATCCTTACACAAAGATTGAATTTGTTGTAAATGATTTGGGAGTATCACGATTAACTGCGGCAAATTATTTAAATAAATTGGCAGATGATAAAATGTTGAGAAAAGATAAATTGGGGACTGGAAATTATTATATTAATGAGGAATTATTTAATTTATTGACAGTGAGATAAAATGCACAGGCGATAACCCGGAGATGCGAAATATTTCGTATCTTTCCTTCGATTATGGCCAATACTGACATCATACAATAAGAAATAATAATATGAAAAAAGAGTTAGTTACAATTTTCACTTGTTTTGTAACAATTGTTACAGCAGCACAAACTGTGATTGATATTGATGGAAATATCTACAAAACAGTTATTATAGGAAAACAAGAGTGGATGGCTGAAAATCTTCGTGTTACCCATTATGCAGATGGTACATCAATACCAAAAGTTACAAACGATACTTCTTGGCAGTTATTAAAAAATGATTATAACGATGATGCTTATTGTTGGTATAATTATGACAGTTTAACTTATTATCAATATGGCGCATATTATTCATGGGCAGCAGCAATTAAAAAAGATAGCATTAATGCAATTGATACTAATGAAATAAAAGGTGTTTGCCCTATGGGTTGGCATATACCTAGCAAGGCTGAGTGGGAAGAATTATTGACATATGTTGATTCCAACACTACCGAAGAAAGCATAGCTTTTGCCCTAAAGAGTAAAAGTAAGTGGAATAATGATAAAAATGGTTCAGATGAATTTGGTTTTAATGCATTTCCTTATTCATGGAATAATCCATATTATGGTTTTGAAAATGTCGGTAATGCTGGACTCTGGTGGAGTAGTCAACCTTATGGTACATGGAGTGATAATGATATATATGAGGATATTTTTGCGTATCGTTTGAAAATAAGTAAAGGTGATACTGCCGATATAGGTGGAAATTATTACGCTGATTACCTCAATGCGAGTAGATCGGCTGGATTATGTGTCCGTTGTGTTAAAAATGATGTTACTTCAGGTAATAATCATTATAGAAACAACTTCAATATTTTTCCAAATCCTGCAAATGATAAGATTTATTTTAGTTTTTCGGGATATTTTAATGGTACGCTCAATATTTACGATCTTCAAGGCAAGAGAGTATTATCAAAAAGGATTAACTCAAATTCAATTGATATTTCGACTTTAAACAAAGGGGTATACTTTCTCCAAGTTTCTAATACAAATCAAAAAATAATGAGTAAGTTGATTATTGAATAAAGTAGTTCATGTGGGCTAACAGCCTAACCCCGAAGGGCTCAGCGAAGCTAACCGACTAAAAGGAGTTCAGCGAAGCTAACCGACTAAAAGGAGCTAGCGCAGCTAATAATGTTTTGATTTATCTTGTTTCAATTGGTAATTTGAATAATTTGTACGTAATTAATGGAATGTCATATAATTATAAAAATCAAAAAGAATCGATTAAAGAATTTAGGAATACGATAAAGACCTTTAAATTTAAACAATAAACGCTTGCCAACAATATAGGATTTAAGGCACAGTTGAGCCAAAAAAGAGGCAGTAGATTATTTATACTACTGCCCCTTTTAAAAGATTAGACTTTGATATGGCCATGCACCCAGTGTGTATGAAACCTTGCCTTCTGGCACATTTCACGTACAGCCGAAACTCACAGATTTGTACCTTTGCCACCAGCATCCTCGAATAGTACATTTGTTTTTTGTGCCATGGTTTGTTGCTCGCATCCTAATAGCATCAGGATTGAGGCCAATAAAATAAATGTTGTTTTTTTATAACTAAAATATTTAAGTAAGTAGTTAATTAAATTAACCAAATTGACAAAAAAAATTATTGCTTAGGGTGAATGTATTTTTGAAGGTTTTTTACATATTCTTCAAATGCTGTTCTGCCTTTGTCAGTTATGGAAATAGCTGTGTTTGGATAATTATTTTTAAATGTTTTCTCCACATTAATGTAGCCAGCCTCCTGCAATTTGGTAATCTGGATGCTTATATTGCCTGCAGCAGCTTTGGTTGTATCTTTTATAAAGGTGAAATTGGCTTCTCCAACGGTTATTAGAATAGAAACAATTGACAACCGAAGCTGCGAATGTAATATGGGGTCTAAATCGTTAAACATTTTCCTTTTTTTTAGCTATATTAAGTAGTATTCCCGGTATAATAAATCCTACCACCGATCCCAGCATCAAGCTGAACCCATGATATTCCCTACCAACTAAGAAAGTACCGAATCCAATTAAATTCAATAAAATACCACCAATTATAAGCGGTTTAAATTTTATTGATACTCCGGCCATAATAATCATTATAGCTAGCAAAATTATAAAAATTGGGGCTAAATCATTACCAAGATGATCACCAAAGACAAAACCTAATATCATAAGGTTCATACCAACCACCCAACCTATTGTTCCTAATATCCTTCCAAGGATATTCTTGGGTATCTGATTCTTTTTTTCTTTTCCCCTTACATAGATAAATGTATAGATTGCCCCAAGCGGGAATAAAACACAAGTCCACACAATATCAAATTTCTTGTACAATCCCACTAATTCAAAAAAATACTGAAGAAAAAATACAGAAAACGTTATACTGCCCCACAAAACAATGATGTGGCCATTTTCCTGAAATCTTTGTTTAGTCTCTTCTATTGTCTTAGAAATTAGTAAGAGACTTTCTTCTGGTGTTAAATTATGTTCATCCATAGTTTAATTTGTTAATGAATTTAAATTAACACAAATATAAAGTAGTTAAAGTTATAAACCAAATATATTTGACAATTATTATTAAAATTGTATTCGAACATAGAGTAATAGATGAATAATAACTACTAGCCACAACAAATAGGAGTTCATGTGGGCTAACAGCCTAACCCCGAAGGGCTCAGCGCAGCTAACCGACTATAAGGAGCTCACCGTAAGGTAAACATGAACTCCCGGTTGAACTAAAACTAAAACCCGGACTGGCGGCTATGTTAAAAGAGCAGAAACGCTGAAATCAAAGGGTTGAATTAAAAAATAAAAAAGCACCCCAATTTTAAAAACTACCATAAACAAAAGGCTTTACACCTATGAGTGAAATATTCGTCAGATATAGCCAGGTTTAACGAACCGCCGCATACCGGCCGACACGGTGGTGTGAGAGGGCGGAGATGCGAAATATTTCGTATACTTCCTACTCAATTAGCCGCAACCTAAAAAGATAATTACGTGTAGCCATAAAAAAATATCACGTAAGATTTAAAATGTACGTAATTATTTATTATATTTGCACGTAAAATATTTTGATTATGGATACTAAATTAACATTGAATGTAGATAAAAATGTGATTGAACAAGCTAAAGAATATGCTAAATCACATAAAATAAGCCTTTCTCGATTAGTAGAATCCTATCTTTCTTCTTTAAATTCCAAAAAAGATAGGGAGATAGAGATTACTCCCTTAGTTAAAAGTTTAAGTGGTGTAATCAAATTGGAAAATGATTTTAACTATAAGGAAAGCTATACTGACTATTTAATTGAGAAATACAAATGAGTAAAATACTGATAGATACTAATATCGTGATTGATTTATTAGCTAAAAGGGAACCATTTTATAAAAGTGCTGCACAATTATTTTCTTTAGCTGATAAACAAAAATTAGAATTATCAATTAGTTCGCTGACTTTTGCAAATACCAATTATGTTTTATCCAGATTAAAATCGACTCAAGAAGCTCGTGAGATTTTAAGACGATTCCGTGTCTTGATTGAAGTATTACAGCTAAATGATAAATTAATTGATTTAGCCTTAAATGATAATAATTTTAAAGATTTTGAAGATGGATTACAATATTATACAGCGATTGAAAATGAACAAGATATTATAATCACAAGGGATTTAAAGGATTTTAAGGAATCAAAAATTCCAGTAATGACAGCAGATGAATATTTGGTATCAATAGATCAACAAAGATAAAAGACCAGTGGCTAATAAATAGGAGTTCATATGGGCTAACAGCCCAACCACGATGGGCTCAGCACAGCTAACCGACTAAAAGGAGCTCACTGCAAGCTAAACATGAACTTCCTGTTGAACTAAATTCAGCCTGGCGGTTATGGTAAAAGAGCAGAAACACTAAAATCAAAGGGTGAAAAAAAAATAAAAAGAGTCAACACGCCATGTTTATCGGACCACCGTTTACCGATCGGTATCCCGAAGTACTTCGGGAGTGGTGTGAGGGTAGCGATGCAAAATATTTCGTATCTTTCCCTCGATTGTGCCATTGTAAAAAAAGACGGTGCAACTATGAAAACTTTTTTTGTCATTTAAGGAATATTTGAAAATATGAAAATCAGCCTACTTATTACATGGATATTGTTTTCAATTTTAGTCTACTCCCAACAAAAAGATGGATTTAAGATTGTAAAACTAATTGAAAGCACACCGATTAAAAATCAGCAATCATCAGGAACATGTTGGAGTTATGCGACAACTTCGTTTATTGAAACAGAAGCTATTAGGGCGGGTAAGAAGTCTGTGATTCTTTCTCCGATTTTTTATGTACACCCAACATATATGGGAAAAGCGGAAAAATATGTTAGACTACAGGGAAATGGTTATTTTGCTGATGGTGACTTAACATTTAGTGTTATGGATGCCTACAAAAAATATGGTGCTATACCTGATGCAATTTATAATGGATTTGTTGATAATGAAAATCGCCATGATGACGGCGAAATGCAAAATCTATTACAGGCAATGGTTAAATCCGTTGCAACTTCGGGATATGATAAAATAAAGCAAAACAGCTGGCGAAAAGCATTTGAAGGGACATTAAATGCTTATCTTGGTGCAATTCCAGACTCTTTTGATTACGAGGGCAGGTATTATTCTTCAAGGTCATTTGCCGATAAATATATCGGGATAAATCCGGAAAATTATTTAGAAATTACAAGTTATAGCCATCACCCTTTTGATAATAAATTCATTTTGGAAATTCCCGCAAACTGGAATAATAACTACTATGTAAATTTAACAATTTTGGATTTTAAAAACGTGATTGATAATGCTATTAATCAAGGTTACTCGCTTTGTTGGGATGGCGATGTTACCGAATCTGGATTTGATGAAGAAAAAGGGCTTGCAGAAATAAAAGGGAGATATCAGAATGAAAAAGTTATTACCCAAGAGATGAGACAATTTACTTTCAACAACTATACTACCAAAGATGATCATAATATGCATCTGATTGGAATAGCGAAAGACAAAGACGGTAAAAACTATTATATTCTTAAGGATTCGAATGGAAACAATAATGATTGTGGAGGATATATTTATATGTCAGAGAACTATTTGCTTTTAAAAACAATTTCAGTGATGGTAAATAAAGATGCTATTCCAAATGATATTAAATTGAAATGTAAATTTGAATAAACTGATAAAACAACGTTGCATAAAAACAAGGTATAACCAATAAAGGGTTTAGCTTTGCTGAGCTCCCTTCGGTCGGTTCAGTGATATGCGAAGCTCATATATATGATGAAAAAGGCAATAGGATTAAAAAGCTAGAAAATGCAAACACATAAAAACTAGAGTAATCATACGATTTATTGAATATTATTAGTGGAAAACTTATACCAATAATTATAATCACCATTTTATATGAATACTAAAAAACTTATTTCTATTGGAAAATCTTTAGCAGTAGCTATTTTGATTTTAGGAATAATCCATGATATTGCAACTTTTACGCCTGTAATTCAAGGTGGCTTAACATGTTTAGCTTCTTCTGATTTTAAGGCTGTTGTATACATTAGCTTGATATGTGGCACGTCTCTAATATTATGCGGGTTGCTTCTGATATTGTTATTCAAAAAAGTAGAACAATTTTCGTTTTTAGTTTTACACATTTTAGTTATCGGGACTTTTCTTGCAATTAATGGAATTTTAGCAGTTGTAAGTGTGATTGAGAATCCATTTGGTTGGATTGCTCTATTATTAAGCCTGATAATGGTTGGGATTATTATTAAAATCAAGGCAGATTTAAAAGTTTGAATCGAACCCATGTTGAGACTAATTACTTAACCCGATTTAAAATGTTTAAAAAATACTGGAATAATTTAGAAATATAGCACAACACCCAATAAATAGGAGTTCATATGGGCTTACAGCCCAATCCCAGGGCACACAGGTAGGCAACCGACTGAAAGGAGCTCAGCGCAGCTAAATATGAACTCCCGGTTGAAAAACTCCTTCAGCAAGGAGAAGATTAAGCAGAATATTCTAAACGTAAGAGTTTGTGAATCAAATAAAATTTAAATTTATTTTAAAATTGTTTTTGATTGATAACAAGAAACATTTTATAACAATATAGATTTGTTATGAAATGCAATTGATAATTCAATTATGACAAATAGATTGAAGCTTCCAAAGCCACAAAAAGACCTTGATTTTCCTTTAATGAAAGCAATAGAAATGCGTCGGACAAAAAGAAAATGGAATGATTCATGCCTTTCTGATCAAGAGATTTCTAATGTATTATGGGTTGCTTGTGGAATTACTCACGAAGAAACGAAAAGAAGCAAAAGCAGAAGAACAGCTCCTTCTGCCTGTAATTCGCAGGAAATAAAAGTATTTATTGCTATGCATAAAGGACTTTTCCTTTATGATGAAAAAAAACATCAGCTTATTAAAATTCTTTCAGAAGACATCAGAAAAGATATAAGTACTCAAAAAATGATGCATTCTGCACCAGTTGGACTTATTTATGTTTCTGATTTTACTAAAATGAAGACATTTCTCTTCAAGGATGATAACCGAAAATGGTTTACTTCAACAGCCGATACGGGTTTTATCAGTCAAAATGTTTATCTGTATTGTGTAGCAGCCAATTTGAGTACAGCAATCATCAGTTTGGTAGACCGTGAAAAACTTCATAAGATTATGGGATTGGCCGATTTTGAAAAAGTTATTTATACGCAGGCAATAGGTAAATTAGACAACTGATTTTAAGATGACAATATTCCATAGTATTATTAAAGCAATAGAAACACGAGTGCTTTTTTGGGGGATAATGCCAATGTGACTTATTCCTGCTAAAAAAGAGGGTTTGAAACACAACCAATTAAAAATGATAAAAAAGGAATTGTATGACATTGAACGGAGAAATAGAAAAATATTATAGATATAACTATACCCAGGTTGAAACTGTTGAACTTTTATTAAAAAAAGGATATAGTGAAAATGAAATTAAGAACGAAATATTCAATGTATATATTATTCCTGATTTCTGAAGTATTAATTAAAACACACTCAAATTATTCTAACTTACATGCAAGTTATTATAATGAATTAAAAAGTTCTGTTTCTTCTGCGGGGATATAAAAAGGATTTTATTGTCTATTAGTAACAATTCCCATGAAGCATTTTTGCGTGAAAATGATTTGATATGGGAAAGATTTATAAGATCAGTTTTGCTTATTCTGAAAAAACCAAAATCAGTCAAACGATCTTCGAATAATTTAAGGTTACCATTTATTAGACTACTGGTATTATCGAGATAATAGAAACGGGTATAATTACCCTGCGACTCACATCGGATAATATTTCTGATAGTTGTTGGCTTATATGTGAAACCCTCCTGCAATGAAATTTTCGCTTCCTGCATATTCAATACAGAGGCATTATGTTTGAATATTTCAATCTCATGTAGATTTTGTTGCTTAAGGTTATTTATCTGTTCAAATATTTTTTTTATGGGTACCTCAAAATCAGAAATCTTGGTGGGTTTAATCAAATAATCTATGCAGCTTAATCGTATAGCTTTCAGTAAATCGTCTTGTTCGTTTTTTGCGGTAACAAATATTATCTTAAAGTTATGCTTAACTTTTTCTAGTATATCAAAAGCTCCATTCCTGTTGCCATTCAACTCAATGTCGAGAAACAAAAGTTCGGGATTGTTTTTATTAATTGCATTAATTGCCTCATTAACAGAGCTTACCGAATCAAGTACTTCAATAAATTCACTATAATTGTTCTCCAGGATTTTTTCAATTATCTTTCTGTCATAAATCTCATCTTCGATTATAATCGTCTTTATTCTTCGTGGCTCCATACTTTCATTCTTCATTATTAATTATAAATTCCTCTGGGCATTCCGGAATGCGGATTAAAAATGATAGGCATTGGAAATTCCAACGTCACTTTTGTTCCTGGTTCTTCTTCGTCAGGCAGAAGGTCTGTTATCTTGACTTTAATATTTATGTCATATAATTTATTAATTATTTCTATCCTTTTTTGTGTATTTATCATACCTATTTTGCTCCTATCGATCTTTGAGGATGTCTGCAATTTCTTTGATGCTTTAATACCTATCCCATTATCAGAAATTTCACAGATTAATTTACTGTTACAATAATGGAAATCAATCATTAAAAAGCCTTTGCTCTTTTTTGGTTTTAATCCATGTTCAATTGCATTTTCAATATATGGATGGATCAACAAAGGAGGCAATACAAAGACCTC